>DASYJJ010000458.1:0-7034 GCA_035996605.1 Rhodanobacteraceae bacterium | reverse complement strand
ACTTGGGATGCCGCAGCCGTGAGCGCCCTCGTCGACGACATCTTCGTCGCATTTCCGCGCAGTGAAGCGACCGATTCGAATCGCGGCAATGGCGTCGCGTTTCTGGTCGGCATGCCGCGATCGGGCTCGACACTGGCCGAGCAGATCATCGCGGCGCATCCATCGGCGAGGGCCGGCGGCGAAACGGGATTCATCGCGCAGATCCTGCAAGCAGAGTCATCGCGACGTCGCGTGCGATTTCCGTACTGGGCCGCGAAGGCGACGGACGCAGACTGGGCGCGCCTCGGCCATGCGTATCTAGCGCGGATCGAAGACCCGAAACGCGACACTGCGTTGTTCACCGACAAGACGCTGACGAACTGGCAGACGCTCGGCGCGATCCGGCACATGCTTCCCGGCGCGCGCATCGTGCATTGCCTGCGCGACCCGATCGAAACCGCGTGGAGCTGCTACAAACACAATTTCTCGGCGGACCAGCTTTACAGCTACGACTTTGCCGAACTCGCTGCGTTCTTTGCCGATTCGCGGCGCGCGATGGCGGCATGGACAGAACGCCATCCGGGATGGATCCATCGGCATCGTCACGAGGACTTGCTTGCGAGTCCGGAGTCGATCACGCGTGCACTGCTGGATGCGTGCGGGTTGCCGTTCGATCCTGCGTGTCTGCGATTTCACGAAGTGGAAGGCGAAGTGCGCACGGCGAGCGCGGCGCAGGTCCGTGCTCCGCTCAGCGCCGACACTTCGATCGCGGTTCGCTACGGTCTGCTTCTCGATCCGTTGCGAGACGCGCTTGCGGAACACGGCATCGTTGGTCGCGAGCGCGACGCATCGGTTTGAACCGCAATCGAACAACGGTGCACTGAACGCCGATCTGCTGGTGGCGCTACGGAGTCGCCGTCGCGGCGGCGCGGCTCTGAGCACGTCGACGTTGCCGGCGTTCGCGCCAACGCGCCGCCCAGCGCGCGAACACGAGATAGATCGCCGGTGTCGAGAGCAGCGTCAGACTCTGCGAGACGATCAGTCCGCCGATCATCGCGATGCCGAGCGGCTGGCGGAGCTCTGCGCCCGTGCCGAAGCCGATCGCAAGCGGAAGCGCGCCGAAGATCGCGACCATCGAAGTCATCATGATCGGGCGAAATCGCACGAGGCACGCCTCGCGAATCGCGTCGATCGGAGCGAGCCCGTGCTGGCGTTCGGCGACCAGCGCGAAGTCGATCATCATGATCGCGTTCTTCTTGACGATGCCGATGAGCAGCACGATTGCGATCGTCGAGATCACCGAGAGCTCGGTATTCGTCAACAACATCGCCAGCAACGCGCCGACGCCGGCCGAAGGCAGCGTCGAGAGAATCGTGACCGGATGGATCAGACTTTCATAAAGCATGCCGAGCACGATGTATACGGTGAGGATCGCGCCCAGAATCAGCAGCGGCGTATCGCCGGACTGCTGCTGGAAACGGCGGAAATCGCCGGTGAAATCGAGCCGGATGTCGCCCGGGATGCGCATGCCGGAAAGAGTATTTTGGATGATCAGCTGCGCCTGTCCCATGGTCGCGCCGGGCGCGAGATTGAAGCTGAGGCTCATCGTCGGGAATTGCGAGTCGTGATCGACCTCGCTCGGCGCGACGGTGTTCTGCATCTGCGCAACCGCGGTGATCGGCACCATGGCGCCTGAAGAAGAACGCACGTAGATCTGCTCCAGCGCGGCTGGACTCGCGGCCTGGTTCGGCAGTGCGCTGACGACGACCTTGAACTGATTGATGTCGGAGTAGATCGTCGAAACCTGGCGCTGACCGAATGCATCGTAAAGCGCGCTGTCGACGGCCGCGACGCTGACGCCAAGCCGCGATGCGGCGTCGCGATCCACGACGAGCATCTGGCGCATTCCCGACTCATCGATGTCGCTGCCGACGTCGCGCAGCTGCGGCACTTTCTTCAACGCATCGACGAGGCGCGGCAACCACAGTTGGAGTTCGGCGAGATCATCGCCCTTGAGCGCGACCTGATATTGACCGCCGCCGCCGCCGCCCGGCCCGCCGCCACTTGGTAGATCCTGCACCGGCCGCAGACGCAGCTGGATATCGGGAATGCTGCCCGCGACCTTGTTGAGGCGCGTCATCACCGTGAACGTCGATTCGCCGTTGCGCCCGGACAGCGGCTTCAGGCTCACGTAGAGCTGGCCGCTGGCGCCGCCGCTCGCGCCGTAACCGCCGCCGAGACGCGAGCCGACGCTGGCGACCGCAGGGTCCTTCAGCACCAGCGCAGCGAGCTTCTGCTGTGCCGCCGACATGCGATCGGGCGACACATCCGAGCTCGCGTTGGTGCGGCCCTGCAGCATGCCGGTGTCCTGCTGCGGGAAGAGACCTTTGCTCACCGCGCCCGCGAGGAAGAACGTGATCACGACAAGCAGCAGCGGCTGCAGCGCCATCAGACGCGGGTGACGCAGCGAAAAATCGAGCGCGCGCCGGTACGTGTTGAGCATGCCGGCGTGGAATGCGTCGAGTTTTGCGCCGATGCGCGACGGCTTGCCTTCCGCATGCGGCTTGAGGAAGCGTCCGCACAACGCGGGCGTCAGCGTCAGCGACACCAGCGCGGAGAACGCGATCGCCGAGCAGAGCACGACGGTGAATTCCTTGAAGAACATGCCGGTGATGCCGCCTGCGAAAAGCAGCGGGATGAACACCGCAATCAGCGATGCCGTAATCGAAACAATCGTGAAGCCAATCTCCTTCGCGCCCGCCATCGTCGCTTCGAGGCGCGGCATCCCGGCGTCGATGTGGCGAATCACGTTCTCGATGACCACGATCGCATCGTCGACGACGAATCCAATGGCGATGACCAGCGCCATCAACGACATGTTGTCGAGCGTATAACCGAGCACGTACATGATCACGAACGCGCTCGCGAGCGAGAGCGGAACGGCGGTCGCTGCGATGAGCGTCGGCGCCAGGCGGCGCAGAAACAGCGCCATCGTCAACACGACCATCGACAGCGAAATCAAAAGCGAGATCTGCACTTCGTCGATCGACGCGCGGATGATCGGCGTGCGATCGAAAAACGGCGTCAGCGCGACGCCGGCTGGCAGCCAGGCCTCCATGACCGGCACGTCGTTGATGATGCTGTCGACGGTCGCAATGACATTCGCATCAGCCTGCTTGCGCACGAACATCAGAATCGCGCGCTGTTTGCCGTACCACGCGGCCTGATATTGATCCTGCTGGCCGTCGTAGACGTTGGCCACATCTTTCAGCCGGATCGGCACACCGTTCTTGGCCGAGATCACCACGTCGGCGAAGTCGTCCGCGGTGTGGAGCGAATCGTTGGCCGACACCGCCATCACGGTCTTGCCGTCGGAGAGAAAACCCTCCGGCGAAGTCACGTTCGCCGCGGCGAGTGCGTTGCGTAGTTGATCGGGCGAAAGGCCCATCGCATTCAGCGCGCGCAGATTCAGATCGACGCGTACCGCGGGCGTTGCGCCGCCGGCGACTTCGACATCGGCGACGCCATCGAGCTGGCGAATGTGCTGCGCGAGCAGCGAGTCGGCGAGATCGTAGAGTTTCGAGAGCGGCTGCGTTTCGGATGTCAGCGCCAGCGCAACCACCGGCTGCGCGTTCGGATTCGCCTTGCGGTACGTCGGCGCATTGGTGAGACCGGACGGCAGATCGGGCGCGGCCGCGTTGATGGCCGCTTGCACGTCGCGCGCGGCCGAATCGACCTTGCGGCCCGTCTGGAAAATCATGATCACCGACGCCGAGCCCTCGCTCGAACGCGAGCTCATCGAATCGATGCCGGGAATCTGGCCGAGATGCCGCTCGAGCGGCGCGGCGACGGTGGACGCCATCGTGTCGGCGCTCGCGCCGGGTTGATTCGCCGTGACGAAAATCGCCGGAAATTCCATGTTCGGCAGTGCCGCGACGCCGAGCAGGAAATAACAGATCACGCCGATGACGGCCATGCCGGCGGCGAGCAGCGATGTGCCGATCGGGCGTTTGATGAACGGGGCGGAGATGTTCATGGCGTTTGCTCCGCGTCACCGAAAGCGAGCGTTCTTCGCACGTCGAGACGTGCCATTCGATGACGCGCTGCCTTCCCCTCTCCCGCTTGCGGGAGAGGGCAGGGTGAGGGAAATCTTGCGCATGCCCGCACTCTCATCAACCGCACGCGCATTGCGCACGAATTCCAGCGATGCCGAACGCTGCCTCTGGCGCTTCGTCCGCAACCGGCAGCTGGGCGGCTATCGTTTCCGGCGACAGATGCCGATGGGACACTACATCGTGGATTTTGTCTGCCTTCGAGCGCGACTGGTGGTCGAGTTGGATGGTGGACAACACGCGGATCGGCAACTTGAAGATCTCGAGCGGACGCGCCATCTCGCGCGCGCAGGATTTCGCGTCTTGAGGTTTTGGAACAACGAGATGCTTCGAGAGACGGAGGCTGTGCTGGAGTCGATTCTTGGGGCGTTGCGACAAGCTTGCCCTCACCCCAGCCCTCTCCCGCAAGCGGGAGAGGGGGAATAGCAGCGAGTCGTGTGAGTTCTTGCGAAATGGACGGATCTTTCCCTTTTCCCGCAAGCGGGAGAGGGGGAATAGCAGGCGTTCGCGAGACATTTAATGAGAAAAACAGGTTTTCCCCCTCTCCCGCGCGCGGGAGAGGGTAGGGTGAGGGCGCTCTTCGACCAGAGCCGCGCGTTTCAAATTTCGCCTTCACGCCGGCCGCTCCTGCGCATGCATGCGCGCACGCTGCGCGCGCCGCTCCTTCGCCCAATTCGACAACCGCTCGAAGTAGAGATAGACCACCGGCGTCGTAAACAGCGTGATCAACTGCGAAAGCAGCAATCCGCCGACGATCGACACGCCAAGCGGTTTGCGCAGTTCCGAACCGATGCCGTTGCCCAGCGCGAGCGGCAGCGCGCCGAGCAGCGCGGCCGCGGTCGTCATCATGATCGGACGAAAACGCAGCAGACACGCACGACGGATCGCGTCGTGCGCATTCATGCCGCCGCGCTGCGCATCGATGGCGAAGTCGATCATCATGATCGCGTTCTTCTTGACAATACCGATCAGCAGCACGATGCCGACGATGCCGTCGACCGAAAGGCTCATGCCGCAGACCATCAGCGCGAGCAGCGCGCCGACACCGGCCGGCGGCAGCGTCGAAATGATCGTGATCGGGTGGATATAGCTCTCGTAAAGCACGCCGAGCACGATGTAGATCACGATGACTGCGGCGAGCAGCAGCAGGACTTCGTCGGTCAACGACGCGGAGAATTCGGCGGCCTTGCCGATGAAGCGCCCGCGCACCTGCGGCGGAAGATTCATCGTCGCTTCGACCGCATGCACGGCGTCGACCGCATCAGAAAGCGAATAGCCGGGCGCGAGGTTGAACGAAACCGTGACCGCCGGAAGCTGATCCTGATGGCTGACGACCAGCGGCGCGTTCTGCGCGACGGCGCTCGCCAGCGACGACAGCGGAATCGTGCCGCCTGCGCCGACCGAGACGCCGATGTTGCCGGTGTTGCCGATGCCGGCCGGCGTCGCGGAGTTGCTCGATGTGACTTGGCCGAGCGTCGTCGCGTTGCTGCCGGTCAATGCGCCGTTGCCGTTTCCGCGAACGGTGAGCTTGTCGAGCAGATCCGCGCTGGTGCGAAAGTCCGGCGGGACTTCGAGCACGACGCGATACTGGTTCATCTGCGTGAAGATCGTCGAGATCTGGCGCTGGCCGAACGCGTCGTAGAGCGTGTCGTCGATGGTCTGCACCGGCACGCCTAGGCGGCTGGCTTTTTCGCGATCGATCGTGAGCTTGAGCTCGTTGCCCTGATTGGCGAGATTGTTGCCGACATCGGCAAGCTCGCGCCGCGCGCGCAGCGCGTCGGTCATGCGCGTGACGTAACCGGCGAGCTCGTCCGAGTTCACGTCGGACAACGCGTATTGATATTCGGTCGACGCGATGCGTGTATCGAGCGCGACATCCTGCACCGGCTTCAGATACAGCGCGATACCGGGAATGCCGGCGACGGCGTGTTGCAGTTTGGCCAGCACAGCATCGAGCGCGCCGCGCTCGTTGCGCGCTTTCAAGACGATGCTGAGCTGGCCTTGATTCAACGTCGGGTTGATCGAGCCTGCGCCGATGAACGCGGCGACACCGGCGACATCCGCCTGCTTGCGCAATACCTCGGCAACGGCCTGTGTTCGTTGCTGCATCGCCGGAAACGCGATGTTCTGATCGGCCTCGACGACGCCGGTGACGAGGCCAGTGTCTTGCTCGGGCAGGAGGCCTTTCGGAATCAGCACGTAGAGGGCGATCGTGACGACGACAGTGACCGATGCGACCAGCAGCGTCGCGCGCTGACGCGCGAGCACCCAGTCGAGCGTTCGCGCGTAGCCATCGACAAAACGCGTCCACCACGTGCGCTTGCCCTGCTCGCGGGCCGCATCGTCCGTGGGTAGTTCGTGCCGCTTCAGGAGATACGCGCACATCATCGGCGTCAAGGTCAGCGAAATCAGCATGGAGATCGCAACGGCGATCGAGAGCACCCATGCGAATTCGTGGAACAGGCGGCCGGTCACGCCCGGCATCAGCAGCAGCGGCAGGAAAACGGCGATCAGCGAAACGGTCAGCGACACGATCGTGAAGCCGATCTCGTTCGCGCCGATCAATGCGGCTTCCTTCGGTTCCTTGCCTTGCTCGATATAGCGCACGATGTTCTCGATCATCACGATCGCATCGTCGACGACGAAACCCGTCGCGACGGTGAGCGCCATCAGCGAAAGATTGTCGAGCGAAAACCCTGCGAACGACATCACACCGAACGTGCCGAGCAGCGACAGCGGCACGGCGACGCTCGGAATCACGGTCGCCCAGAGGCGTCTCAAGAAGACGAAGATGACCGCGATGACGAGCAGGATCGTGAGGCCGAGCGTGAACTCGACATCGTGCACCGATGCGCGGATCGTCACGGTGCGATCGGCGAACACATCGAGGTGCACGTCGGCCGGCAGCACCGATTTCAGCTCCGGCAATGCCTTGCGCACTTC
>DASYJJ010000457.1:0-10003 GCA_035996605.1 Rhodanobacteraceae bacterium | reverse complement strand
CGGCAACAGCGTCTGCGACCAGATGCGCAGGATGCGCACGACTTCGCGCCGCGTGATGGTGCCGAGGCCGATGAGATTCGCGCTGGCGATCATTATTCGCATCCTTCGCGCGCGTCATGTCGAGCGAACTTCCACGTTTGCGACACATGCCCGTTCCACTGTCGCAAAACGTACCCCTTCTCCCCTTGCGGGAGAAGGTTGGGATGAGGGGTTGGCGCCGCAGGCGCCCGCTCTTTCTCGCAAATCGCTGAACCCAACGCCTGCTTCGCAGGCGCACCCCTCATCCCAACCCTTCTCCCACAAGGGGAGAAAGGCTCAAAGCACGGCGTCGCGTTCTTGTGGCGCAGCGCGTCCGCCGGGTCGTTCGTCTGCGCGAAGCAATTCACGCCGCCTCCTTGCCGCTTTCGACCAGCCGCACGAACAATTCCTCAAGCCGATTCGCCTTGTTGCGCATCGAGCGCACGGTGATGCCCCGAGCGGAAAGCGCAGCGAACAGCGAGTTGAGATCGTGATCGCGCGACATTTCCGCTTCGATCGTATGGTCGTCGACAAGCATGAGCTTGACGCCCGGAACGTCGGGCAGGTCACTCGACGATTCGGAAAGATCCAGCACGAAAGTTTCGACGTCGAGTTTCGACAGCAGCCGTTTCATGGTTGTGTTCTCGATGATGCGGCCGTGATCGATGATCGCGATCGTGCGGCAGAGCTGCTCGGCTTCTTCCAGGTAATGAGTCGTGAGGATCACCGTCGTGCCGGCCAGGTTGATCGCGCTGATGAATTTCCACATCGAGCGACGGATCTCGATGTCGACGCCAGCGGTCGGCTCGTCGAGCACCAGCAGCCGCGGCTCGTTCATCATCGCGCGCGCGATCATCAGCCGGCGCTTCATGCCGCCGGACATCGTGCGCGCCGGTTGCTCGGCTTTGTCCCAGATCTGCAGTTGCTTCAGATAGCGCTCGGCGCGCTCGCAGGCCAAGCGGCGCGGGATGCCGTAAAAACCCGCTTGATTCACGCAGATGTCGAACGGTTTTTCGAACTGGTTGAAGTTCAGTTCCTGCGGCACCAGACCGATCATGCGCATCGCCGCGCTGCGATCGGTGCGGATCGACGTGCCGAAGATGCGCGCCTCGCCGCCGGTCGAATTCACCAACGAAGAAAGGATGCCGATCAGCGTCGACTTGCCGGCGCCGTTCGGGCCGAGCAGGGCGAAGAAATCGCCGGGCTGCACCGTGAGCGAGACGCCCTTGAGAGCTTCGACGCCGTTCGCGTAGGTCTTGCGCAGCTCGACGACGTCGAGCGCTGGAGGTTGGCTCATGGATTGGGATGTCGGGAAACGCGGTCCGTTCGCGCTGGCCTGCTAGTATAACGGGCTGCCCGGCTTCGCCCGGCGGCCCCATCGGGCCGACAGATCCTCCTTGCGGCCGTCCCGTGATCGAACATTTCCCACTCCGCCTTGCAGAAAGCCACATGCTCGCGCCGGCCGTGCGCCACATGTCGTTCGAGCGCGCCGACGGCAATCCGTTCGTGTTCGTACCGGGCCAGTTCGTGCAGGTCCACTTTGCATATCCCGACGGCAAGCCGACCAAGCGGAGCTACTCCGTGGCGACGGTCGTGCCGACGGCGGGCGAAGGTGCGACAGCGCCGGTCGAACGCGTCGAGATCGCCGTCTCGTATGTCGAAGGCGGCGCGGCGACGGCGCTCCTTTCCGATCTCGGCGAAGGCGGTACCGTCGACGCGAGCGGACCCTACGGCCGCTTCTGCCTGATGGATGCGGACGCCAATCGCCGTTACCTTTTGGTCGCGACCGGCACCGGCGTCACGCCGTATCGCGCGATGCTGCCACGCATCCGCGAGCTCACGAAGACGCGCGGCTGCACGTTCGAGTTGATCTACGGCGCGCGCAACGAAGGCGAACTTCTCTACGGCGAGGAATTCGAGGCGTTCGCGCGCGAGGTGCCGGGCTTCGCGTTCCACCCGTGCTTCAGCCGAACGATGCGAGCGGTGCCGCGTCCGAACGATCGCGGCGGTCGCGTGCATGTCGCGTTGGCTGAGCTCGCGCCCGATGCAGCGCGCGACATCGCGTATCTCTGCGGCAATCCGGATATGGTCGATCAGGCGTTCGCGCTGCTGAAGGAAGCGGGGCTGCCGGTGCCGCATATTCGGCGCGAGAAGTACGTTTCTTCGCGATAGCTGGGCAGCTTTTCCCTTGTGGAAAGCCCTTCTCCCGTTGTGGGAGGGTTGGGATGAGGGACGCCCGCGGAGCGGGCGTTGCTCATGCGTGGTCGAAAAAGCAAGGCGCCTTCGGCGCCGACCCCTCATCCCAACCTTCTCCCGCAAGGGGAGAAGGGGTCCACTGACGCAAGCGGTGAAGGCGGTTCACTGACGCAAGTCGTGAAGACCTGCGCAGCCGTCCAGACGTCCAGCCAGCCATTTGTTCTTCACATCGATTGTCTCTCCACGTGGTCATAGCCGGCTGGACCGGAGTCATCGCCGGCGGGGCTCTTGAGTCGCAGATCGCGCGCCAGAATCCGCACCTTCACATTCGAATAGGCCCTCGAAAGCTGTTGACACGATGCGCGAGCCTGCGTAGGGTCGGGCCAATGTCGCATTGCAACACCAGCGCTTTGACCGAAACCGCCCTCCTGGCGGCCGGCGGCGTTGTTGCGCTGCGCGGTCTCGTTCTTGGTCTCGTCCTCGTACTTCTTATTACCAGCGGAGGTGCGGGTTAGGGTACGAGTCCAACAAGCAATTCAGGACCCTAAAAAACCCCGCACCGGGAAACCGATGCGGGGTTTTTTGTTGCCCGAGGCCCGGCCCATTCGGAGCCAGCCATGAATGCAGAAGTATCGGCAATCAACCCGTCCCGCGGCGAAGCGGATGCGACACGTCGCGTCTTGATCTTCGATACAACCCTGCGCGACGGCGAACAGGCGCCCGGTTTTTCGATGAGCCGCGCGCAGAAACTGCGCATCGCGCATGCGCTCGCCGATCTTGGTGTCGACATCATCGAGGCCGGGTTTCCGATCGCATCCGCCGGAGATTTCGAATCCGTGCAGTCGATCGCCGGCGAAGTGCGCGGCGCGACGATCTGCGGGCTTGCGCGAGCGCAGGCGAAGGACATCGAGAGTGCGGCGCGCGCGCTCGAACCGGCGGCGCGGCCGCGCATCCACGTGTTTCTCGCAACGAGTCCGCTGCATCGCGAACACAAGCTCAACATGAGCAAGGCGCAGGTGATCGACACCGCGGTCGCCGCGATCCGACGCGCGCGCGAACTTTGCGACGATGTCGAGTTCTCCGCCGAGGACGCAATCCGGACCGAGCCCGAGTATCTCGCGGAAGTGTTCACGGCCGCGCTCGAGGCGGGCGCTCGCACGCTCAACGTGCCGGATACCGTCGGCTACACGACGCCGGCCGAGATGCACGCACGCATCGCGTACCTCAGGGCGCACGTGCCGGGCATCGAGCACGCGCGCATTTCGGTGCATTGCCACGACGATCTCGGCATGGCCGTCGCGAACAGTCTTGCCGCGATTTCGGCCGGTGCGGGCCAGGCCGAATGCACGCTCACCGGCATCGGCGAGCGTGCCGGCAATGCCGCGCTCGAGGAAATCGTGATGGCGCTGCACACGCGACGCGATCTCTTCAACGCCGAAACCGGCGTGCACACGACACGTCTTCATCCGACCGCGCGCATGTTCGCGAATCTGATCGGCTCGACGATTCCGCGCAACAAGGCGATCGTCGGCGAAAACGCGTTTGCGCACGAATCGGGCATCCATCAGCACGGCATGCTCAAGCATCGCGCAACCTACGAGATCATGCGGCCCGAAGATGTCGGCTGCGCGCGCACCTCGCTCGTGCTCGGCAAGCATTCGGGTCGCCACGCGCTGCGCGAGCGCCTCGCGACTCTCGGGCATGCTCTGGACGAAGCGCAACTCGACGAGCTCTTCACGCGCTTCAAGTCGCTGTGCGATCGCAAGAAGGAAGTACGCGACAGCGATCTCGAAGCGCTCGCGCTCGGCCGCGATCCGGATGCTGCGGGCCCGTGGCATCTGACGCACTTGCACGCGACCAGCCATCTCGGCGGCAGCGCTTCGGCGGTCGTCCGCATCGCGCACGAAGACGGACGCGTCGGCAGCGGTGGCGCCATCGGCGACGGACCGGTCGATGCGGTGTTGCGCGCGCTCGGCCGAGCGATCGGTCAGGAGCTCGCGATCGATGAATTTCACGTGCGCGCGCTCGGTCAGGGAGGCGACGCACAAGGTCAGGCCTCGCTGTCGATCCTTCATCAAGGCCGCGAGTTGCGCGGTCAGGCCGTTTCAACGGACATCATCGAGGCGGCCGCGCTCGCTGTGCTCGAGATCGTCAACCGCATCGAACACAACGCCCATCGCGCCGCGCAGGCGTGCGCGGCGAACGCGATCTGAGGACACGACGATGAGCTACGCCCCATTGATCTGGCACAACGGACACATCCGGCCGTTCGCAGAAGCGACCGTGCACGTGAGCGCGCATGCGCTGCACTACGGTTCCTCGGTGTTCGAAGGCGAGCGTGTCTACGCGACGCCGCGCGGTCCCTGCTATTTTCGTCTCGACGATCACACGCACCGACTGTTCGAATCGGCCCGTCTCTACGACATCGACGTCGGCTACGGCGAAGATGAAATCAACGCAGCGTGCCGCGAGCTGATTCTGGCCAACGAGCTCGAATCGGCCTACGTGCGGCCGATCGTGTTCCGCGGCGCGGGCGGACTCGGCGTGCTGCCGGATGCGGGTTCGCCGGTCGATGTTTCGATCATGGCTCTCGGCTGGGGCGCGTATCACGGCGATGCGCTAACCAACGGTGCGGATGTGTGTGTGTCGTCGTGGAACCGTCCCGCACCGAACACGCTGCCGACCTGGGCCAAAGCCGGCGGAAACTATCTTTCGAGCCAGCTGATCGGCTTCGAAGCGCGGCGCGGCGGTTTTGCCGAAGGCATTGCGCTCGGCTGCAACGGACTGCTGAGCGAAGGTGCTGGCGAGAATCTCTTCCTCGCCAAGAAGGGCAGGCTGCTCACGCCGCCGACCAGCGCGGGCATTCTTGCCGGCATCACGCGCGACAGCGTGATCACACTCGCCGGCGCACTCGGTATCGTCGTCGAAGAGCGCGACCTGCCACGCGAAGCGCTGTATTCCGCCGACGAAGTCTTCATGACCGGCACGGCAGCCGAGATCACGCCGATCCGGTCGGTTGACCGCAAGGCGATCGGCGAAGGCAAACCCGGCCCGATCACGCGCGCACTGCAAGATGCTTTCTTCGGTCTTTTCGACGGACGCACCGTCGATCGCTGGCGCTGGCTGACGCCGGTCCGCGACGAAACCTGGACGATGCCGGCGCTTCGCGAGAAGCACGCGCAGGGCATGTTGTCGCTCGATGCCCGGCGCGAGGTGGCCGCATGAACCCGCGCACGCTGTTCGAAAAAATCTGGGACGCGCATGTCGTGCGCGCCGAATCGGCTTCGGCGTCGGCGATTCTTTATGTCGATCTGCATCTGGTGCACGAAGTGACCTCGCCGCAGGCGTTCGCCGAGTTGCGCGCGCGAGGTCTCGGCGTACGCCGACCCGAACGCATACTGGCGACGCTCGATCATTCGACGCCGACACTGCCCGCAGATGCGAACGGCAGGCGTCCCTATGTGAGCCTCGAAGCCGAGCTGCAGGTTGCCGAGCTCGAAAAGAACGCTTCCGAATTCGGCATTCGGCTCTACGGCTGGGACAGCGCGAACCGCGGCATCGTGCACGTGATCGGCCCCGAGCTTGGCGCGACGCAGCCCGGCATGACGATCGTCTGCGGCGACAGCCACACGTCGACGCACGGCGCGTTCGGCGCGCTGGCGTTCGGCATCGGCACGACCGAAGTCGGCCATGTGCTCGCGACTCAGTGCCTCCTGCAACGCAAGCCGAAAACGCTCGCGATCAATGTTGAAGGCACCCTCGCGCCGGGCGTCGGCGCAAAGGACCTGATCCTTTCGATCATCGGCCAGATCGGTATCAACGGTGGCACCGGCTCGGTGATCGAATACCGTGGCAGCACGATCCGCGCGCTTTTGATGGAAGAGCGCATGACGGTCTGCAACATGTCGATCGAAGCCGGCGCGCGCGCGGGGCTGATCGCGCCTGACCAGACGACGTTCGACTGGCTCAAAGGCCGGCCGTTGGTGCCGACCGGCGCGGCATGGGATCGCGCGCTCAGCAGTTGGCGCTCACTCGCGTCCGACCCGGATGCGCGCTACGACGTTGAAGTTGACATCGACGCGTCGAAGATCAAACCGGCCGTCACCTACGGCACGCATCCGGGCATGGTCATCGCGCTGGATGCGCCGGTGCCGGTGGCGACCAATGCGCAGGAGCGCCGGGCGCTCGACTACATGCGGTTCGATTCGGGCAAACCGCTCGCCGGCACTCGCGTGGACATCGTGTTCGTCGGCAGTTGCACCAATTCGCGCATTCCGGACTTGCGCGCAGCGGCGGATTTGCTGCGTGGTCGGCGCATTGCGAGCGGTCTTCGCATGCTCGTCGTGCCGGGCTCCGAGCAGGTCAAGCGCGACGCCGAGCGCGAAGGACTCGACGAAGTCTTCCGCGCCGCCGGCGCAGAGTGGCGAGAGCCGGGCTGCTCGATGTGCCTGGGCATGAATGGCGATATCGCCAAGCCCGGCCAGCTCGTCGTCAGCACCAGCAATCGCAATTTCGAAGGAAGACAAGGTCCGGGAGTGCGCACGGTGCTCGCGAGTCCACTGGTTGCCGCGGCGACGGCGCTTGCAGGTTGCATTGCCGATCCGCGTGAATTCCTGAATTCGGAGGCGGCATGAGATCGATTCGCTGCACGGAGTCGATGGCGACAGGAGGCATCACGCCATGAGATCCATGACCACCTTGCGCTCACGCACGGTTGTGCTCCCTTTCGAAAACATCGACACGGATCGCATCATCCCCGCGCGTTTCCTGACGACGACCGCGCGCCACGGACTCGGCGGCGCGCTTTTCCACGACTGGCGCTACCGCGAAGACGGCAGTCCGAATCCCGATTTCGTGTTCAACCAGCCAACGGCGCAAGGTGCGCAGATCCTCGTCGCTGGCCGCAACTTCGGCTGCGGATCGTCGCGCGAGCACGCGCCCTGGGCGCTCGCGGACTACGGAATCCGCGCCGTACTGTCTTCGGAAATCGCCGATATCTTCCGCAGCAACGCGCTAAAGAACGGCCTCCTCGCGGTCGTACTCGCGGCGGGCGAACACCGCTATCTGCTCGATCATCCGGGCATCGAGCTCGCCATCGACGTCGCCGGCGGCTTCATCGAGTTGCCGGACGGCGGGCGCTTTTCGTTCGAGTTCGACGCGTTCGCGCGCGAGTGCCTGCTCGAAGGCGTCGACCAGCTCGGATTCCTGTTGAAGCACGTCGACGCCGTCGACGCCTATGAACATCGGGAGAGGACCGCCGCATGAAAGCGAAAATCGTCACGTTGCCCGGCGACGGCATCGGACCCGAAGTCACCGCGGGCGCCGTCGAAGTGCTGCGCGCCATCGCGCAACAGCACGGACACGAGTTCGCGTTCGAAGAGCATCCGATTGGCGGAACTGCGATCGATCTCTACAGCGATCCGCTGCCGCCGCCGACATTGATCGCGTGCCGCAACGCCGATGCGGTGCTGCTCGGCGCGGTCGGCGGCCCGCGCTGGTCGGATCCGAGGTCCAAGACCCGTCCGGAGCAGGGCCTACTTTCTCTGCGCGCCGGGCTCGGCGTGTATGCGAACCTGCGGCCAGTCACCGTGCATCCGCGACTCGCGGCGTTTTCGCCGCTCAAGAACGAGATAGTCGCCGGCGTCGACATCCTGTTCGTGCGCGAGCTCACCGGTGGCGCGTATTTCGGCGCGAAGACACGCACCCCGACGCAGGCGACGGACGAGACAAAATACACGGTCGCCGAAATCGAGCGCGTCGCCCGTCGCGCGTTTGCGCTGGCTCGCGCCCGTCGCGGGCATGTGACTTCGGTCGACAAGGCCAACGTGCTGGAAACGTCTCGACTCTGGCGCGAGACGGTGACGCGCGTCGCCGGAGAATTTCCCGACGTAACGCTCGAGCACCAGCTGGTCGATTCAATGGCGATGCTGCTGCTGACACGGCCTTGCGCGTACGACGTGGTCGTCACGGAGAATCTGTTCGGCGACATCCTGACCGACGAAGCCGCGGCACTCGCGGGCTCGCTCGGACTCTTGCCTTCAGCGTCGCTTGGCGATGGTCGCGCGGGATTGTACGAACCGATCCACGGCTCGGCGCCGGACATCGCCGGCAAGGACGCCGCAAATCCGCTGGGTGCGATCCTTTCGGCGGCGCTGCTGCTGCGTCATTCGCTGGCACGCGAAGCCGAAGCCGCCGCGATCGAACGCGCGGTCGATACGGCGATCGCCCGCGGCGTGCTGACCGCCGATCTCGGCGGCAAGGCCGGTACGCGCGAGGTGACCGCTGCGGTCATCGCCGCGCTTGGCGATGACGCATCGACGCAGCATGCGACGATCGGCGCCGGCGCGTCGACGCAAGAGGCCGCGTGACGATGCGCAGCGACGCGATCAAGAGCGGACCCGATCGCGCGCCGGCGCGCGCGATGTTGTACGCGACCGGCTTGAGCGCGAGCGAAATCGCACGCCCGCTGGTGGCGGTGATCCACACCTGGTCGAACGTATCGCCGTGCAATCTCAATCTGCGTGATCTTGCCGTCGCGGCCTCCGAAGGCGTGCGCGCCGCAGGCGGCACGCCGATCGAGTTCAATACGATCGCGGTCACCGACGGCATCGCGATGGGGACGCCGGGCATGCGCGCGTCGCTGGTCAGCCGCGAAGTGATTGCCGATTCGATCGAGCTGGTCGTCGAAGGCCACAGTCTCGACGCGATGGTCGTGCTGTGCGGCTGCGACAAGACCATACCCGCAGCCGCGATGGCGCTCGCTCGGTTGAACATACCCGGTGTGGTGCTGTACGGCGGCAGCATTGCGCACGGACGTCTGGACGGCCATTCGATCACGATCCAGCAGGTTTTCGAAGCGGTCGGCGCGCACGGCGCGGGTCGCATCGACGACGCGCAACTCGGCGCCGTCGAACGCAGCGCGTGTCCGGGCGCCGGCGCCTGCGGCGGCCAGTTCACCGCCAACACGATGGCGATGGTGCTGACCGCGCTCGGGCTTTCGCCACTGGGTTGCAACGACATTGCCGCGACCGACGTCGCGAAGCGCGATGCGGCGCGCCGCTGCGGCGAGCTCGCATTGGAGGCCTTGCACGACGAGCGACGCCCGCGCGAAATCCTGACGCCGACCGCATTCCGCAACGCGGCGCGAATCGTCGCGGCGACCGCGGGCTCGACCAACGCGGTGCTGCACTTGCTCGCGATTGCGCACGAAGCCGGCGTCGCATTGACGCTCGAGGATTTCGAGGAAGCGGCCGCAACGACACCGGTGATCGCCGACCTCATGCCCGCCGGCCGCTACACCGCGATCGAGATGACCGCGGCGGGCGGCATGGCCGAAGTCGCGCGCGAGTTACGTTCCGCCGGCCTGATCGAAGACGCACCTACGGTTACCGGAAATTCGTTGTTCGAGGAACTCGATCAGGCAGCACCGGCGCCGCGCGGACAGCGCGTCGTCGTGCCGGTCGCGGATGCGTTCAAACCGCGCGGCGGATACACGATCCTGTACGGCAATCTCGCGCCCGAAGGTTGCATCCTCAAGCTCGCCGGCAAAGGCCGCACGCATTTTGACGGTCCTGCGCGCGTTTTCGAGTGCGAGGAAGACGCGTTCCGCGCCGTGCAATCCGGCGCGATCCGCGCGGGCGATGTCATCGTGATCCGCAACGAAGGCCCCGCCGGCGGACCGGGCATGCGCGAAATGCTCGCGGTCACGGCCGCATTGGTCGGACGCGGTCTCGGCGACGACATCGCGTTGATGACCGACGGCCGGTTCAGCGGCGCGACGCGCGGGCTG
>DASYJJ010000456.1:0-7222 GCA_035996605.1 Rhodanobacteraceae bacterium | reverse complement strand
CGAACAGGTAGAACGATGCGCGCCACCCGTAGTGGAGCTGGATCGGCACGACGAGCAGCGGTGCCATCGCCGCGCCCACTTGACTCGTCATCCAGATGATTCCCCAGGCGCGCGCGCGACTGCGCTGTGGAATCCAGCGGCCAATCACGATCGATGCGCTCGGATAGGCGCCCGCCTCGCCCGCGCCGAAACAGAACCGGACGAACAGCAGCAACGGGTAGCTCGACACCACGCCGGTCAGCGAAGTGAATGCGGACCACCACATCACGATCCGCGTCAGGACACGTCGCGGACCAATCCGGTCGCCGAGTGCGCCGGTGGGAATTTCGAATGCGGCGTAAGAAAAGAAGAATGCGCTCGTCACCCAGCCCCAGGCCTGCGGGCTGATCTGCAGGCTGTCCTGCATCTGCGGACCGGCGACGGCGATGCATACCCGGTCCAGGTACGTGATGATCGCCAGCAACGACAGCATGCCGAGAACACGGTGCTGATACTTCACTTCGAGCGCAGCCCGTCGCCGACCGCGCCTTGCCGAAGCGTCTGCTCCAAGCTGCAGGAAATCGTCGCCGGGCGCAGTTGCTCGGTAATGGAGTTTCCTTGTCGGGTTTGTCGGAGCCTAGTCTGACGGCTCGGCCCATGCAATCGCGGCGCGAGTCGTGCGGCGTCGCTGCGCGCGCGCCAACAACTGGTCCGGACGCTTGTCCCGACTCGGAAAATCGCAACCGAGGAAACCGCTCGCGGACTACTTGACGGTGTAGCCCCGGCCTTGCAAGCACGCCCCGCGCGCATTCGAGTACGCGGTGGCACCGGCTTGTTGCTGCTGAGCCGCGGCCTGATTTTGCTGGGACGCCGCAGCGCGGTTCTTGTTGCGCCGAACCACACCACCGACGACTGCACCTTTCGCGGCCGCATTTCCAACATCGTTGCCGCCGATTGCGCCGACCGCGGCACCTGCCGCAGCGCCACCCACGCGCGCGCCACTGCCTGTCACCGGAGCCGTCTGCGCTTTCGCCACGGCGGGAGGATTCGCCGGGTTATAGCCGCTCTGCTGGATCGCCCAGGTATTGCACTCCGCCTCGTCGGTCTTTTGCTGCTCGGGTGTTTGTCCCTTGCTCGGATAGGCCGCTTGCTGGCTGACGGCCGGAAGAGCGACGGTGGCGATTGCCATCGCAACCGCGATAAGTACCGGTTTCATGAGAGGGTCTCCGCGACTTGCAACGAGTGCAGAGTACCTGCTGCATTGGCCGTTTGGACGAGTATTTCTACTGATCGGGTCTAAGTAGAACTGCTCTTCGTCCAGTTCCCGGTTTCGCTCGTCGCGCCAGCCGCCGCTCCACGCGCGCAGCTTCAGCGATGTCGTTCCGAGGATTCACGAAGGCATCGCGTGGATCGCTGTTCTGGACAAGCCTCAACGTCGTTCGTCGAAGACGCGTCGTCGCCGCGCACAATTGGAAACGCCGATATGCCGCAGTCGCATCGACGCAGCGCGACACCACAGGCTGCTGAAACCGCCTGCGTGCTCCGAGGTAGCCCGACCTACTGACAGATCTGCTTGGAAATGTAACTGCCTGTCTGCGGATTCAGCGTCAGCGTTTCGTGGCATTGCTTCGTCGCGTTGGGACCGACGCGGGTCTGATTGACCAACGTCGTGCTGGGTGCCTTGGAGGTGCAGGCGCGTGGCGCGCATACCGGCGGCAAATCGGACGGCAATGTACAGACCGCTTCGATCTGCGCATTCACGCACGAACAATGACAAGCCGCAGAAGCAGAGGCGGAGAAGCTCGCAACCATCACGGCCGCGAGCAATTTGGCAGCGGTTTTCATGCGATTCCCCTTTGCCTGAAGTTAGGCAATACCTACTCAAGCAACGGGCGTGCCGAAAGATAACAGCCCGAAAAGCGGCCGTGCATCACAGTTTCATGGGCCAAACGTGACAAATGCCGGCCCGGCGGCACGCGCGTAGGCCGGATCAGCTACGACAAAGCGCACAGAGCTGCCGCCTTGGGATTTACGCGTGCGGTACTCCGATTTCCGCGGCCAGCGCACGTGCCGCACGCGCTCGAGGATCATCGGCACCAAAAAACTGCTCGCGCAGCGCAATCCCTTGCTGCAGCAGGCGCAGACTTTCATCTCGATGATCGGGCCGTTTTGCGAGCAATTCGCCCAATGCTAGCCTCACTCCCACCGAGCGCAGATGCATACCGTCGGGCGGCAACAATTGGGAGTATGAGTCGAGCGCCGCACGCCATTCGGTTTCCGCTGCATCGGCACGGCCTGAAGCGTGCAGCGCAAGGCCGTAGTAATAGTGCACGAGCGCGGTATCGTGCGAACGCTCGCCATTTACTTTCACGGCGATGTCGCGCGCCTGTGCGCCGATCGTCATCGCGGCCTCCTTGTCGCCGCGCAGCAACCTCACGTGACTGAGCCGCGCCTGGACGAGCGCGGTATCGTCCTGCTTCGCGGCGGTCAACGTCGCCAGCGCTTCGCGCAGGTTTGCCTCGGCAACATCGAGCCGATCCGATTGCATCTGGATTTCCGCAAGCGTGGAAAGCGTTTCGGACGTCTCGTTCGGATCGCTGCCCGAATGCGCATGCAGGAAGTCGCGTACCGAAACCAAAAGCGGCTCGGCTCGCTCAAACTCGCCCAGATCGGTGAGGATCTCCGCATAGTTCAGGCGCAACTCCGAGAGCAGTGCTTCGTCTGGCGGCGATTTCGCTTCGGCCAGAGTCAGCAGGTGCTCGTAACGTTTGCGCGCATCGACGATGTCGCCGGCTTCGAATTCAGTAAGCCCGGCCACCTCGCCCAGACGCAATGCGCGACTGCTGGACTCGCCGAATGAGTGGGAAACCACGTCGAGCGCGCCCTGCAGCTCGGCTTTCGCTTCGTTGTACTGCCCCATCAACTCCAGTGTCGTGCCTAACATCTGACCCAGCGTCCCGCTTTCCTGATCATTCGCGCCGTTCACTTTCTTGCACAGCGCGAGCGCCTGTCGATACGACGTTGCAGCGAGCGGAAGATCGTGGCTTTTCCTGGCCCAGTCGCCCCTCATCTGCAGCGCCTTGTAAAGCAGCTCGTCATCCGGCGGCGGTTCGTTCGCCAACCCGAGCGCTTCTTCGCTGAATCGTTTCACGCGATCAAGATCGCTCCGCTTGAGCGCCACCCAAGCTGCCGTCGACAATGTTCGCGACAACTCGTGCGGCGGCACACCCGTGGACGCGTGCAGCCGTGCGACGGCGTCGTCTGCCAGTGTTTGCGCGCGTTCCTGTTCGCCCATCGACGCGAGCTCGGTCGCTTCGAAGCGCTCGGCGCGTATCGCGAGAATCACGTCCTGAGGTCGCGACTTCAAGATCTGGAATGCCTGCTCGTGCATCTCCGCGGCCTGTTTGTAGAGACCGAGCTGGAAATAAATCGTGCCGAGCGTCACCTGCAACTCAGCCTTGAGAACCGGCTGGTCGGCGGGAATCGTGTCGAGCCGGTGCACGCCAAGATCCACTGCGTCGCGCAACGTGATGACTTTGCCCTGCGCCGTGTTCGGATTGGCTTTATCGAAGAGGCCGAGCACAAAATCCTTGACCGCAGCACTCGTCTGCGCTTCGTGCAGTGCACTTTCAGCGGCGAGTTGCCGCTGACGTGCTTCCCACGCAATGCCCGCCGTGCCGGCGATCACGGCAACGAGCACCGCGCCCGCGGCCGAGAGCGGCAGCCAGTTCTTGCGCGCGAACTTGCGCAATCGATAGGTGCGCGTGCCGCCGCTCAGTGCGCGACCGTCGAGATACGCGCGCAGATCGTCAGCGAGCGCGCCAACGGTGGAGTAGCGCGCTTCCGGCGCCTTGGCGAGCGCCCGTTGCACGATGCGTTCGAGATCACCGCGCAACGCTCGCTCGAGCACTTCGGGTGAACTGCCGCGCGCCTCTGCCGGATGCGGAGTCGCAGCACCATCGCCGGACGGCCGATCCACCGCGCGTTCGAGCGGCTCCGCGGTTTCCTCCAGGATCGCCTTGCCCCAGCTGATTTGTCCGAGCTCCGCACGGCGATACGGCAAATGCCCGGACAACAGCCTGTAGAGCAGAGCGCCGAGCGCATATTCGTCCGTCGCTATGGTCACCGGCTCGCCGAGCACTTGCTCTGGCGCCGCGTATTCGCGCGTCATCGGATGTACATGCGTGCCGGTTTGCTCACCGATCGACGTGTCCGCGGAAAGCGGCTTGGCGATGCCGAAGTCCAGCAGTTTCGGATCGCCGCTCGCGGTGACCAGGATATTCGACGGCTTGATGTCTCGATGGACGATGAGGTTGCGATGCGCGTATTGCACCGCATCGCAGACCTTGATCAGCAGACCCACACGCGCGCGTGTATCGAGCCGGCGCTCGTCGCACCAGCGATCGATCGGATCGCCTTCGACGAACTCCATCGTGAAATACGGCGCATTGTCGTCAGCGACGCCGCCGTCGAGCAGCGTCGCGATGTTCGGATGGCCGAGCCGTGCGAGCGTGTCGCGCTCGCGAAGAAAGCGGCGCAGCAGCTCGGGGCTTCCGAACTCGCTGCGGATCAGCTTCAACGCCACGTAGCGCGTGAACTGTCCGTCGGCGCGCTCGGCGAGGAATACGCGACCCATGCCGCCGGCGCCCACCTCGCGCAGCAGGCGATACGGTCCGATGCGCGCGCCCGCGCCGGGTCCTTGCGCGCTTTCGGCCCGCTTCTCGAAGAAATGACCGAACAGGTGCTCGCCGCGGCTCAGGAAATCACGTCGCGTCCCGCTCTGCGCGACGAGCAATGAGCGTAATTCGGCGAGCGTGTTGGCATCGTCGCCGCACTGCTCGATGGCCCATTGCTCGCGCTCGGCTTCGGGCACCTCAAGCGCGCGCGCGAACAGCGCCTTGACGCGCGCCCAGTCGCCGCTCGCGCTCATGGCATCGCGGCGCCGAGCTCGCGACGCAGGAATGCGCGGGCGAGTTCCCAGTCGCGCCGCACCGTGCGTTCGTGACGATCGGTCGCCTCGGCGATCTCATCGAACGTGAGCCCGGCGAAGAAATGCCATTCGACGAGCTGCGCGAGCTCGCCATCGCGTTGCTCGAGCGCGCGCAGGGCCGTATCGACCTCGAGCGCCCGCGCAAGATCGGCGTCGGCGAGGATCAATGCGGGATCGAGCTCGATTTCCTGCTGATCTCCACCGCGCTTGAGCGCCCCTCGACGACGCGCGTGCTCGATCACGATCTGACGCATCGCGCGCGCCGCGAGTGCGAAGAAATGCGAGCGGTCGCGCAGCGGCTTTCCGCTGCGATCGCTGAAACGAAGATAGACCTCGTGGACGAGCGCCGTCGGCGTCAGCGTCGCGCCGGGCATGCGACGCAGAGACTGTCCGGCGCGCTGGCGCAACTCGTCGTAGACGATCCCGTAGGCGACTTCGGCCGCGCGCGAATCACCGGACTGCGCCGCGTTCAGGAGATCGGTGAGCTGCTCGGACGTCGACATCGCCTAACCCGCCCCGCCGCCAGACGATGCAGTGTACTGCGGTCCGCACAGCACGACGGGGCCCCCGGCGGAATCGTGACGGACTCCGCAATCGCTCGCGCGCCGGGCCGCTGCGCAGTTCCGAATGGACACGCCCGCTTTTCCCTCCGGCCAGCGTGTAGCACCGGATGGCAGGAGGCATTTGGCCTCGGTTGAGGGGATTACGATGTTCGGGCATTCAGCAAGAGTCGGTTCCAGACATTTCTCGAATACGGCAGCGAGCCGCTGGATGCGGGCGTCGCTCATGCTGCTGATGGTCGCGGTCTCAGGCCGCTGGACGGCGGCAGCCGCCGCCGATATCTGCGTCGCCAACGACAGCGAGTTCGTCATAGCGACGATCAACGCGCAATTTGCGCCGACCACGATCCAGCTGGTGCGGGGCACCTACCATATCGACGGCACCGCGTTCGACGACACGCTTTCGACCTTTCCGGGGTTCTCGCTGCTCGGCGGCTATGCGCCCGGTTGTGCCACGCGCGATATCGATCCGACCAACACGACAATGCATTCCGCATCGTCCTTTGGCCTGGTCGCCGACATGACCGGCGACGTCACGATCGAGGGTATCCGCTTCGATGGTCCTGGCGGTGCGCTGAATCTGGACTGGAGCGACGACGATCACGACATTCCCCCCGCAGTGCAGCTGAATATCCGCCGCAACATCTTCAACGGACTCCAATCGGGCGTTTACATCTCCTGGTATGCCAACGATTCGCAGGCACTCGACGTACGCATCGTCAACAATCTCATGCACGACAACGGGGACGGCAGCGGCAGTCCGTGCAGCGGCTCCAACGGCGGAATGTTGCAACTGAGCACGGTCGAGGACTCCGATGCCACGTTCACGTTGATCAACAACACGATCGTCAACAACGGGCTCGGCGGGAGTGTCTGCTTCGGATTTTCGGGCACCCTGCTGGCCTACAACAACATCCTGTACGGCAACACCGGACCCGATTTCTTAACCGAGGCGGGGACGAACGCGCTGCTGATCGACAACCTGTTCCAGACGCACACCTACCACGGGCTGGTAACCGAGCTCGGAACTCTCGATACCGATCCGCGCCTGGACGGCAGCTTCCGGCCGATCGAATCGCCGCCCTCGCCGGTCATCAACTCCGGCGACAACGACGTCCACGGAGGCCTGCCTTCGCACGATCTCGACGGCGGTCCGCGCGTCATCGGATCCGCAGTCGATCGTGGCGCCTATGAATCCAGCATCGACGATGAGCTTCTGCAAACGGTGAGCAACGCGAACGACTCGGGCGCCGGCTCGCTGCGCGCGGCCATCGCGAGTGCGAACGCCAACGGCAGCGGTCTGATCAACTTCGACATGGGAACCGGCTGCGGACCGCACGTCATCACGCTGAACACCGCGCTTCCCGCGCTGACTGCCGGCGCGATCATCAACGGCTACTCCCAGACGGGATCCTCGCAGAATGATCTCGACGTCGGCGATGACGCGACGTTGTGCGTGATCCTCGAAGCGGGCAACAGCAGTGTGACGACGGGCCTGCAAGTCGCAGCGAACGCGGGAGACAGCACCGCGGTGTCCATCAAGGGAATCGCATTCAGCGGTTTCTCCGACGCGGCAATCGATTTGCAAGGCGGCAGCACCCATTTCGTCGCCGGCGATCACTTCGGCGGCGAAGTCGGCGGTCATTCGTTGCTGCCCAACGGCGTCGACATCCGTCTCGGCATCGCCGCGCAC
>DASYJJ010000455.1:0-2496 GCA_035996605.1 Rhodanobacteraceae bacterium | reverse complement strand
CGCGAAAGCGGATCGTCGTCGCGCGAAGATCCGAGCGGCGCGCTCTCCTCGACTGCTTTCGGCGCTGCTTTTCGGCTGCGCCGGATCACTTCGAACGCCAGCACGCCCAGGACGATGAGGATGAGCGCGACGAGCGAGCCGATCGTCCAGCGCATGCCGGACGAGGCCAGCGGCTTCTTCGTTCCGCTGTCCGGCCAGAATCGCATCAGCCAGTCGAGGAACTTGACGATTTTCGCAAAGATCCATCGCGCAGCCTTTTGGAGCGCTTCGGTCAGTTGCTTGAGAAACGCATCTTTCACCTCCAGGCCATGGACGTCGTCGCCGCGCGGCAGTTCCGGCACGGTCTGTTCGCGTTGCAGGCGCCGCATCAATGCGCCATCGACCGTCGCCGGTTTCGACGAAGCATCACTCTGCAAGGCGGCGAGCGTTGCGTCGATGCGCGCTTCGACGCCGAGGTCGCGCGGCTTCGCTGCGTTGACCTCGGCCAGAAGTGTGGAGTCGGCCTGGAAGCGGCCGTTCGGAGAGTCGATGCCGCTGCCGGCGAGTGACTTCGCTTCGGCTCGCGCGGCATCGGTCTGGCCAGCGGCAACGCGGTCCCGCATGCTCTTCAATGCGGATTCGTATTGCGCGAGCGTCAGCGTTGCGGCGTACAGCGGCGAAGCGACGAGCAAGATCAGGAACAGCGACGCGATCCGTCTGCTCATGACCGCTGCAACTCCTCGAACCAGACGCGAAGATCGTCGCCGCTCTCCGCCATTCCGGCCTTTCGCACCAGCAGCACATTCGCGGCAATCCAGAACGGCTCGATGACCAGAAATGCGCCGGCGATGATCATCAGAATGTAACGGCGATTGGCGAAGCTCAGGAGAATGTGCCAGCGAGGCGCGTCCCATCCTCCGATCGTTGACGCCAGTGAAAGAGCGGCAGCGAACAAGAACCCGACGTTCAGGAGTGCGATGACGAACGCGCAAGAGAAGACCAGCGTCAGGGCGACGATGATGCGCATCTCGCGTCCGTAGCGCGCCAGGCGGCGCAGCGGACCGAGCACTCCAGGTTCGTCCTTGAGCTCCATCGTGCCGATCGCCAGACCGGAGAGGATCGCGCCGAGGGCGATACCGATTCCGGTGACGAGCGTCAGATAGGTAGCCGCCTCGGCGATCGACGCGACGAACACATAACCGGCGAACGCGGCGAGCGGCACCCGAAGCGCTTCACGGCCCGGCGCCGAGCCGGACGCCGAGGTCAGGCGGCAGGTCCGCGCGTAGACGGCGCGGCCCCATAGCGAGAGGAGGAACGCCAGGCAGGTGAGGTCGGCGGTCGTACGAAGAACGTCGCCATATTGCGATGCCGTGCTTCCGAGCTCGATCAGCCGATCGGCGAAGAGGGCTTGCATGAAACGGTACGGGAGCGAGGTCACGAGCAGCAACCCGACCCACGGCGAAGCGGTGGCGCGGACGACGGACGCCGATTCGTCGAGCACACTCGTCGCCGACAGGGGAGCGTGGATCACCGCAATCCCGCGAGCAGCACGCCCATCCAGACCATGAGGCGCGTGCTGAAAAAAAGGACGGCCAGCGACGCCACGATCACCGCAATCCATCCGCCCGCGTGCGAACGCCGGACGGGACCGCTGCGCCGTCCGGCCAGGCAAGTGGCGCAGTACCAGATTCCATCCCATTGCGTCGCGCATTCCTGGCAGAGGGATTTCGCGCATTGCATGCAGACGGCGAACGCCGGACGCTGCTGGTGAACCGCACACCGTTGTGCCATGGCCCGGCTCATTGGATTCATTGGAGCGCGGCGAGTCTAGCCGCTTTTGAGACGGAACGCCGGCGCTCCATTGACACCCGGGGTCTCATCACCCTATTCTCTGCGGCGCACATGAACCAAAACGCCCCGAGCTACGCGTACTACTACGGCTACGTTACGTAAGCGTGGGCAATTTGCGCCCCGCGAGAAGGGGCGCTGACCGGCTGAGTCGATCCGAACCTCTTCCCGCGCGGCAAGAGGTTTTTTGTTATGGATCGACTTGACGCAGAATTGGAGCTCTCCCGCCTCCGCGACGCCATTGACCGCGTCGATGAGGTCATTGTGCGGCTTCTCAATCAGCGCGCGAAATATGCAATCGAGATCGGCGAGATCAAGCCGGTCCTGGGCATGCCGGTCTATGCACCGGAGCGCGAGAAGCAGGTACTGCTGCACGTGGAGCAGACGTCCGCCGGGCCGCTCGATCCCCCCACCATAAGACGCCTTTTCGAACGAATCATCGATGAATCGCGCCGCGTGGAGCGGCAGAGGACGACAAGGGAGCCGGTTGTCGGAAAAGAACACGTGACGGCTCCGACCCCTCACCCCTCACTCCCCACCCCCAAACAGGAGAACTCATGATCATCGTGATGCAGAAAAACGCTTCGGACGCCGACATCGAGCATGTCGTTTCCGTATTGAGTGAGCGCGGTTTCGACGTGCATCGCTCCACTGGTTCGGATCAGACTG
>DASYJJ010000454.1:0-20308 GCA_035996605.1 Rhodanobacteraceae bacterium | reverse complement strand
ACTTGCAGCAACCCGACTTGATCCTGACAACCAATATCGGCTGCCGCATGCATCTGGCCCACGGCATGCGCGATCGCAAAGCTGAGGTGCCCGTATTTCACCCGCTGGCTTTGCTGGCGCGACAACTGGAAAATGGCGACTCATGACGCACCGTGCATTCTCGCGACTTGACCAGGCCCTCGTCGAAATCGAGCGCGCGCTGGGCACGGTTTTCGATTCCGCGCCCGTCGCGTTGCGACCCTCGCCGGCGGACGACATCGCCGAAACGCCGCTCGACACCGAAGCGCGGCGCCACGCCGCGGGACTGATGCGCGTCAACCACGTCGGCGAGGTCTGCGCACAGGCGCTCTATTTCGGCCAGGCCGCGTTCGCGCACGACGATGCGCAGCGCGCGCGGATGCTGGAAGCAGCGAGCGAGGAAACCGATCACCTCGCATGGTGCGGCGAACGATTGCGCGAACTCGACAGCCGGCCGAGTCTTCTGAATCCGATCTGGTATGCAGGCGCGTACACGATCGGCGCGCTCGCAGGTCTCGTCAGCGATCGGCTGAGTCTTGGTTTCGTCGTCGAGACCGAACGTCAGGTCGAAGCGCATCTCGGCGAGCATCTGGAGCGGCTGCCAGAGACCGATGCGCGCAGCCGCGCCATCGTCCGCGCGATGAAGGATGACGAAGCTCGTCACGCGGACCGCGCATTGGCGGCGGGCGCGGAAACCTTGCCGGATCCTGTGCCTGCGCTGATGCGGTTTGCGAGCAACGTGATGAAGGCGGTTGCGTATCGGATTTGAGCGGGTCGTGCGAGCAAGTGAAGCGTCGTCGCGCCGGAACAACTTCTACTCGTTCGTCATCCCGGCGGAAGCCGGGATCCATGCCTTGGCATCGCAAGATCCCCGCTTGGTGGAACGGGAGCATCACGACATCCCGCGAATCGTTTGAACGCGAGCGTCAGCTCAGATTGCGCCCGTGGAAAAGCTCTTCTATCTCGCGCTTGACCAGCGACTCGATGCGCTTCCTGTCCTTGAACGAAAGATCGTCCGCCTGCGCGTCGAACAGGTACGTGTCGAGATCGAAATCCTTCACGTGCATCTTCGTGTGGAAGATGTTTTCCTGATAGACGTTCACGTCGAACATCTCGTACTTCTGCTGGATGTGCTTGGCGAGATATTCCTGGATCGAGTTGATGCGGTGATCGATGTAGTGCTTCCTGCCCTTCACGTCGCGCGTGAAGCCGCGCACGCGGTAGTCCATGATCACGATGTCGGACTCGAAGCTGTCGATCAGGTAGTTCAACGCCTTCAGCGGCGAGATGACGCCGCACGTCGCGACGTCGATGTCAGCGCGGAACGTCGCGATGCCATTGTGCGGATGCGTCTCCGGATAGGTGTGCACCGTGATGTGGCTCTTGTCCAGGTGCGCGACCATCGCCTCGGAGATCACATCCTTGCCGAGCTTGTCGGCGATCGGGTGCTCGGAGATCAGGATCGTCACCGAGGCGCCCTGCGGGTCGTAGTCCTGGCGCGCGATGTTGAGGATGTTGGCGCCGATGATATCGGCGACATCGGTCAGGATCTTGGTCAGGCGATCGGAGTCGTACTGCTCGTCGATGTACTCGATATACCGCTGGCGCTGGTCTTCGGAGACCGCGTAGCAGATGTCGTAGATGTTGAAGCTGAGCGCCTTGGTCAGGTTGTTGAAACCCTGGAGCTGCAGCCGCGGAAGGGGCTTGACCACTGCCGTTACCTCTAAAGCCCGCCCACCGAGCGAAGGGCGCGGATTATGGGGCAACTCGGTTGCCGATTAAACCTCTCAGGGTAGCGAAGCGCGCAGATGCGCGTCTGACCACCACGCGTGAAGGAATTTGCAATAAGATGTGAAAACGCCGGATTGGGGGGCGGGCTCGCAAACGTGTGACGGGTCCCCCGTGTTCCGCTTCCCTGCTGGCAGCTGCACCGAGCCTTGGAGGGTATTCGTGGAAGCGCAAGCGAAGATCGCCGATTTCCGCTACACGTTACAGCGCACCGTCAACAAGGTTCAGGCGCCGCCGATGCTGGTGCCGGACAGGGCCGCGATGGAACGGTTCCTGGGCGCCTGCCACCGCCGCCGCTATCCGAGCAAGACCGCGATCATCCGTCCGGGTGATTCCGCCAACATCCTTTATTACGTCATCGATGGCTCGCTGACCGTCTCCTCCGAAGACGAAGAAGGCCGCGAGCTGATCCTCGCCTACCTCAATCGGGGCGAGTTCATCGGCGAGATGGGCCTCTTCGTCGAAACGCCGCGACGCGAAGTCATGGTGCGCACGCGCACGCCGTGCGAGCTCGCCGAGATCGGCTACGAGCGGATGTTCAACCTGTTCGAAGGACCGCTGCGCGACGAGTGCCCGAAGATCCTGTTCGCGATCGGCTCGCAACTGACCAATCGGCTTCTGCACACCAGCCGCAAGGTCAGCCGCCTCGCCTTCATGGACGTGACCGGCCGCGTCGCCAAGACACTGATCGATCTCACCGACGAACCCGATGCGATGACGCATCCGAGCGGCACGCAGATCCGCATTTCGCGCCAGGAAATCAGCCGCATCGTCGGCTGCTCGCGCGAGATGGTCGGGCGCGTGCTGAAGCAGCTCGAAGAGCAAGGCATGATCACGGTGTCGGGCAAGACCATCGTGGTGCTTGGTACCCGCGGCGCCTGAGGCAAAGCGCGCGACACTCGATGTTCGCGCGCGCCCGTTCGACGCCGAAGGATCGAGCGGCGCCGGATTTCGCAATCGAAATTTCCGCTTAGCGAACCCGCAGCGAGGATTCGCCCGTGCGACGCGGCGTCTGCTGCGCTTTCTTGTGCGGTCGCCCCGCCGTGGGCCGATAGGTCATGTAGACATCGGCGCGCTGATAGTGGCTTCCGGGCCGCGGCGCCGGCAGATGTGCGAAACCGGCGCTTTCGTAAAGACGCAGCGCCGGCGTGAGGCGCTTGCTCGATTCGAGAAACAACGTCTTGCCGCGTCGACGCCCGAACTCCGCGATTGCGGCGTCGAGCAATTTGCGACCGGCGCCGAGACCTCGGAATCCGGTTTCGACCGCCATCTTGGACAACTCGTAAACGCCCGGCGCTTCTTTCAAGAGCGCGCAGGTTCCGATGACTTCGCCGTCGAGCACCGCGAACAGAATTGCGCCGCCACGATCGATCACGTGCTCGTCCGGGCGCGACAGCATCTCGCGATCGACTGCCTCGACTACGAACCAGCGTTCCAGCCATTCGGTGTTGATGCGATCAAAATGGACGGCCCATTCGGAACGATACGCGTGAATTTCGATCTCGGCGGCCAGCACGCGCTTGCGTTCCGCGGCGATCTCGGCGGCGAGGCGCCCATTTGCAATGTCGTTCTCGAAACTTGCGAGCGCATCGATCAGCGTGCCCTGCCCCCGCAGTGCCGCGGCTCTGGCCGCGCGGCGGATCGCACACCACACGGGACCGAGACGATCGAGCTTGCGTTCGGCTTCCGCTGAAAGTTCGAGCATTCCGCGGCGGGCGTCGGCCTTGTCGGTGCGATGCGTCAGCCAGCCGGATTTCCGAAGTTTCGCCGCCAGCTGGCTCACTGCCGGATGCGTCTGCCCGATCGCCGCGGCGATTTTTGTAACCGTCGCCGGCCCTTTGACGTGCAGGTAACGCAGCACCGGGAACCAATGCGCGTCGATGTCCACGCCGCTGGCGCGGTAGGCCTCGTTGGCTGCCGCATAAAGACTTTCGCTGACCGCCTTGAAGCGGCTGCCGAGGGCGAGCTCGCCTTGCGAGTGAAGGAACACGCGGAACTCCGTAATCGTTTACGTAAGTGGTAACGTAATGGAATTCGGCAGCGCGTGCAACGATGTTTTGCTCAGCGTTCGGGCCGGCGCGCGCCGGATGTTCGCCCGCAGGACGGGTGAGGGAAACCGGAGTCGGCCTAACCAGCGGCCGCTCGACTCCGAAAAGCCCCTCACCCCAGCCCTCTCCCGCAAGCGGGAGAGGGGGAATTGGAGCCTTGCCTCGCCCACATCGCCAGCGTCGACGCCGCGGGCATCAGGTCCCGTCGGCGAACAGCCGCGCGAGCTCCGCGCCGGGATCCGCCGCACGCATGAATGCCTCGCCGACGAGGAAGGCTTCGATGCCTTCGGCGCGAAGGCGCGCGACATCGTCCGGCGTGCGGATGCCGCTCTCGGTGACGAGCAGCCGGTCGTACGGAATCTGCGGGGCGAGACGCAGGGTCGTCTCGATCGAGGTTTCGAACGTGCGCAGGTCGCGATTGTTGACGCCGATCAGGGGCGCAGGAATCGCGAGCGCGCGTTCCAGCTCCTCCTCGTCGTGCACTTCGATGAGCACATCGAGATCGAGCTCGGCGGCGAGCAGCGAGAGTTCGAGCAACGTGGCGTCGCCGAGCGCGGCGACGATCAGGAGAATGCAATCGGCGCCGATCGCCCGCGCTTCGTAGATTTGATACGCATCGAGCGTGAAATCCTTGCGCAACACGGGCAAGTTGCACGCACTGCGCGCGGCATCGAGGAACGCCTCGCTGCCGTGGAAGAAATCGGCATCGGTCAACACCGACAGACACGCCGCTCCATTCGCGGCATAGCTTCTGGCGATCTGCGCCGCATCGAAGTCTTGGCGCATGACGCCCTTGCTCGGACTCGCTTTCTTGATCTCCGCGATGACCGCGGGCAAGCCCGCTTCTATCTTGCTTTCCAATGCGGCGGCGAATCCGCGCGTCGGCGGCTGATCCGCGGCGCGCGACGACAATTCGGCCAGCGACACGCGCGCGCTGCGCTCGCGGATTTCCTCCGCCTTGCGCGCGAGAATTTTTTTGAGAAGGTCGCCCATGCCTATCGCGCGGCGATGCGCCGCGTCGTCTCCACGAAGTGATCGAGTTTCGCGCGTGCGGCGCCGCTCGCCAAGACTTCGCGCGCACGTGCGACTCCGTCGGCGACCGTAGCCGCGCTGCCGGCGACGTACAACGCCGCGCCGGCGTTCAATGCGACGATGTCGCGCGCCGGGCCCGCGCGATTCTCCAGCGCCTCGAGCACGCGCACTCGCGATTCCATCGCATCGCTGACGGCGAGCTCTCGCCTCGCCACGCGTGCGAAACCAAGATCAGCCGGATCGAACTCATATTCGTGCACGGTGTCACCGCGAAGCTCGGCCACTGAAGTCGGCGCGCCGAGCGAGATCTCGTCGATGCCGTCTTGTCCCCACACGATCATCGCGCGCCTCGCACCCAACCGCTGCAATACGCGCGCCTGGATTCCGACAAGATCCCGATGGAATACACCCATCAGGATGTTCGGCGCACCGGCCGGATTCGTCAGCGGGCCGAGAATATTGAACAGCGTGCGCACGCCGAGCTCGCGCCGCACCGGAGCGACGGCTTTCATCGCCGGATGATGATTCGGGGCGAACATGAAACCGATGCCGGTTTCGTCGAGGCAGCGCGCGACTTCCGCCGGTGCAAGGTCAATAACGACGCCGAACGCTTCGAGCAGGTCCGCGCTGCCGGATTTCGACGAGACGCCGCGATTGCCGTGCTTGGCGACGCGCACGCCCGCGGCCGCGACCACGAACATCGACGCCGTCGAGATGTTGAAACTGTGGGCGCCGTCGCCGCCGGTGCCGACGATGTCGACGAAAGGCTCGTCCACGCCGTCGGTTCGCACGCTCGGATACGCTACTTTTGCCGCGAGCTCGCGCATCACCGTCGCTGCGGCCGCGATCTCGCCGACGGTTTCCTTCTTGACGCGCAGTCCCACGATGATCGCCGCTACCATCGTTGGCGAAACTTCGCCGCGCATGATCTGGCGCATCAGATCGACCATCTCGTCGTGGAAGATCTCGCGATGTTCGATCGTGCGCTGCAGCGCTTCCTGCGGAGTGATCGGCACGGCGATCAGCCCCTCAAGAAATTGCGCAGCAGCGCGTGACCGTGCTGCGTGAGGATCGATTCGGGATGGAACTGCACGCCTTCGACGGCGAGAGTCCTGTGCCTGAGGCCCATGATCTCGTCGCGCTCGCCGTCGGCGTCGACCGTCCAGGCCGACACTTCGAGGCATTCCGGCAGCGAGGATTTCTCGACGATCAGCGAATGATAGCGCGTCGCCTCGAACGGATTCGGCACGTCGCGAAACACACCCTTGCCATCGTGATGGATCATCGAAGTCTTGCCGTGCATGATTTCGCGCGCACGCACGACGTTGCCGCCGAACGCCTGACCGATCGCCTGATGGCCGAGGCAGACACCGAAAATCGGCACGCGCCCGGCAAGCTCGCCGATTACATCGAGCGACACGCCCGCCTCGTTCGGCGTGCACGGCCCCGGCGAAATCACGATTGCGTTCGGCGCCAGCCCGCGCAACGCGGACACCGACAGCGCATCGTTGCGCACCACGCGCACGTCTTCACCCAGCTCGCCGAAATACTGCACGAGGTTGTAGGTGAAGCTGTCGTAATTGTCGATCATCAAGACCATGCTCGATCTCAGGCGCGACTGTTCGGTGGGACATTCAGTATAGACGCGAATCTTTCTCTGGCGCCGGCGCGGATACGCCGGTCAGTTCGCTGGATTCGAGACGCCAGCGCGTGAGTCTGCAAGCGAAACCGCCGACGAAATTCAGAGTCCGCTCGCCGCCTGTGCGACGGCACGGAACAGCGCACGTCCCTTGTTCATCGTTTCTTCCCACTCGGTCGAAGGATCGGAATCGAACACGATGCCGCCGCCGGCCTGCACGTGCAGGCGACCGTCCTGGATCACCGCGGTGCGGATCGCGATGGCCGTATCGGCGTCGCCCCACCAGCCGATGTAGCCGATCGCGCCGGCATAGATGTTGCGCTTGTGCGGTTCGAGCTCGCGGATGATCTCGATCGCGCGGATCTTCGGCGCGCCGGATACGGTGCCGGCCGGGAATGTCGCCTTCAGCACGTCCATGTACGAAAGTCCGTCGCGGAGCTCGCCTTCGACCTGACTCACGATGTGCATCACGTGCGAGTAGCGTTCGACGATGAAGCTTTCGGTGAGTGCGACGGTGCCGGTCTTGCTGACGCGGCCGACGTCGTTGCGGCCGAGATCGATCAGCATCAGATGCTCCGCGCGTTCCTTCGCGTCGGCGAGGAGTTCGTTCTCGAGCGCTTGATCTTCTTCCGGAGTCTTGCCGCGCGGCCGCGTACCCGCGATCGGCCGCACGACCACCTTGCCGGCTTTGAGGCGCACCAGGATTTCCGGCGACGATCCGACAATCTGCGTCGGACCAAGATCGAGGAAATACATGTACGGCGAAGGATTCAGCGCCCGGAGCGCGCGATAGACATCGACCGGCCGCGCACGGAACGGCACCGAAAGCCGTTGCGATGGAACCACCTGGAAAATATCGCCGGCGCGGATGTATTCCTTCGCCTTCTCGACCAGCGCTTCGTATTCGGCGCGCGTGAAGGTCGATACGAAATCGGTTTCCTCGAGTGCTTTCGGATCGAGCACGTCGGGATATCCCGAACCCGAATGCCGCAAGCGAAACGCGAGCTCGTCGAGCCGGCGCTGCGCGCGTGCGTATGCGCGCGGCTCCGCCGGATCGGCGTGAACGATCAAATACAGGCGCCCCTTGAGGTTGTCGAAGACGGCGACTTCCTCGCTCAGCATCAGAAGGGCGTCGGGCGTGCCGAGGCGATCGGCCTTCTCGCTTGCCGCGAGACGCGGCTCGATCCACGCAATGGCTTCGAATCCGAAATAACCGACGAGACCACCGGTGAACGCGGGCAGGCTCGCAAGTTGCGGAACGCGAAACGTTGCGCGGATTTTTTCGATCTCGGCAAGCGGATCAGCGAGCTCGCGCTTTTCCACGACCTCGCCGAGATCCTCGATCGTCAAAGTGTTGCCACGAAGTGCATACACGCGCCGGCACGGCAAGCCGATGATCGAATGGCGTCCCCAGTTCTCGCCACCCTCGACCGACTCGAACAGATACGCATACGGCGCATCCGCGAGCTTCAGATACACCGACAGCGGTGTGTCGAGATCGGACAGCACCTCGCGCACCACCGGAATGCGGTTGTAGCCTTGCGCGGCGAGCGCGGCGAATTCTTCCTGCGAGATCATTCGGGCAGAACCAGGATGCGGGCGGCCGAAGATAGCAAGGCCGCCTGGTTCGCAACAGCCTCGAGAAGCGACTTTCGAAGGAATCGTCAGTGCCGCACGGCGCCCGTCGCGATCGCGTAAGCGATGCCCCCCACAATCCCGCCGACATTACCGGCAAGGTGTGTTCCTATCGCTGGCATAAGGCTTCCAGTCCGCTCGCGCGCCAAACCGGCCAGTAGACCCAGCAGTGTCGTGAACGACAGTACGCAAACAATCGTGAACGCGTCGATTTCGGCTAGCGTCAGCGAAAGATGCATGGAGCCGAATGCTAGCGCGCAAATCACGACGGGAGTGCTGGCCTCAAAGCCAAACAGTTCTATTTTGTTCGCTCGCAACGGTGCCAGGAAACCCTGTATCCAGCCGCGCACGAATAGCTCCTCGACACACGTTGCGAGCACGAGGAGTAGTGCGAGTTCGACGGGCGAAACGCCGGCCATGGCCGCATCGAGACCGCCGCCGCCACTCCATTTCAGGACCAGCGTGGACACTGCACCGAGCAGCAACGCGCCGCCAGCGAACCGAAGCCACGCGCCCTTGGCTCGGCGAAAACCGAATTCGAGCCATGAGATATCACGACACAACACCATAGCCAGCAGCGTAAGCAGCGCCAGTGTTGCAAGGCCCAGAAATCGCGCGATCATCGCATGCGATAAGCCGAGATGCGCCTCCCACGGCATTACCGGGAGCGCGTTGCGCAAGGCGACGACGGGAACGTAAGTGACTGCGCCCAACAAGAGGACGATCGGGACGGTTCTTGGCAGGCGCATATTTCCTCTCGTTTGCGAAAGCTCAGGGGTGCGTTTCCGGACGAGCCACCAATACGACCTATCGTAGGCAAACCGGACACCGCCGCGCCCGCGCGCGGCGACAGGCGCCGCACGATCCGCGGCCTTGCTGACAAATGCGCTGCCAGGCGAACAACATTGCAATGCGCGCGCAAGAAGATGCGTAGGCAGGGCGGTTGGGAGCCGGTCTTCCGTCTAGTCTTCGAACGAGTCGGAAAAAAACGCGTAGTTCACGACAGCGTCGATGGATCAGGCCGCTCGAATACGACGATGCGCGCGCCGTCATCGCTCGATCGCACGATGGATGGCTGGTAATCGAGATCGGGACCGCGCGTCACGTGCTGCTCGGCGCGCGCGACGGCGCACGGCGACAGAATCGCGATAGCGACTATGAACAAGGAATCACGCATCGGCAGGTACTTCCGACATTCGGCGGCGCGGCATGCCGATGAACCGAAGCGCAAATTCCACACCGCTTCCGTCGGCGAGATTGCGCGCCTGCGCAGAGCCGCGATGAAGTTCGGCGACAAGGCGAACGACATACAGCCCGAGGCCGAGATGCGGCGTATCGCTGTCCTTTCGCGCAGCGGCCTCACGAACGCTGACCAGCGAATCGAACAGACGTTCCTGCATCGCCGCCGGCAACGCCGGGCCCGAATTGGCGACACGGATCGTTGCGCCGGACTCCATGGCTTCCAGAGAGAGCTCGATCCAGCCGTCCTCCGGCGTGAACGAACGAGCATTGTCGAACAGCTTGTCGAGCGCCTGCGCGATCAGTTCCGGAGCGCCGTGAAACGGCGTCGGCGTGCCCGGTAATCGAACGCGCAGATCGCGTGCGCCGGCAAGCGCGCGATATCCCGCGGCGCATCCGGCGACGAGCGCCGTGAGGTCGAAGTCTTCGGCGTCCGCTGAAGCAATCGCGCGCTCGATGCGGCCCGATTCGCTCATTGCGCGCACGATCTTGCCGAGCCGTTCCGCGCCGTCGCGCGCGCGCGACGCGTATGCGCGCGCTTCCGCGGAAAGCGCTTGATGATCGAGATTATCGAGCGATGACTTGACGATCGCCAGCGGCGTATTGAGCTCGTGCGAGAGTTTCGATGCGAGCGTGCGCAAGTAATCGGTATATGCGCCGACCTCGTCGAACAATTTGCCGAAACTGCGCGCGAGATCGCCGAGCTCATCCTCGGAATCGGCCAGCGGCATCGGGCCGTGAAGACGTCCGGATGTCCGCGTCGCACGCTCAGCCGCGTTGCGCAGTCTGCGAATGCGGAAAGAAAGCGAAGCGCCGAACAGCAACAGGATCAGCCCGGCAATGGCGAGTGCGGCGAGCGTCGCACCGGCGAGGCCGAACAGCGCGCGGTTGGCGAGTAGCGGCAACGCGCGGTTCGCCTGCTCGAGCACCAGCGCGCCGCGAACTTCGCCGGCGGCATGCAACGGGACCGCGGCCGCGAGCACGACGCCGTCGCCCGCATCCCCCGCACGCCAACTCGTCGCCGCGACGCCGGACAACGCTTGCCAGACTTCGGCCGCATCGAGGCGCGCCGCCTCGCCGGTGAGCGCGGGGGATCCGGTCAACGCGGGCGCGATGAGGCTGTGATACACGGTCCGCGCGAACCATCCGTCCGCTTCGGACTGGGCGGACGATTGCGTCAGCAGAACTCCGGCATCGGCAATCAGCCACGCGTCGGTATCGACGATGCGCGCGCGCAGATGATCGGGTTCGAGCGCGGCGAGCGTACCGGCGGCGCGAGCGTCGTACGAAAGCAACGCACGCGGCGTCGGCCGATCCGGGGCCGGCGCGGCAGCGTCGTAGACACTGACACCGATGGCTTGCGGCCGCAGCGTGCCCGGAATGCGAAGCTCGACGCGGTAGCCGGATCCATCTTCCTGCCAGACGCCCGCGAGCCGTTCGGGCAACGTGCTCGAAGCGACGTCCGATCGCGCGACATCCGATCGCGCCACAAAAGGGCCCGGAGCAGCGTTGGCGATCAGATAGCGGCGAGTGTCCTCGCCGCGCGCGAGCACCAGGTCGATATGGTCGCTCGCGCTCGCGCGCGAATCGCTCGCGTCGACGCGCGTGCGCGTTGCGTCGCGCACTTCGGCGAGGAGATAAAGACCGTCGTCGTTGTTTCCCAGCAGCACGCGCAATTTCTGCGCGTCCTGGGCAGGGCCGAGCGCCTGTGCGTAGGGACGGAGTTCAGCCCAGTCGTCAGCGTAACCATCGACCGTGATGGGCTCGGCGAGTCGATGCACGTACAAGACCGGCGCGCTCGGCCAGTCGATTCCGGACGCCGCGAACGCTTTTGCAAGCGTACCCGCCGAAGCAAGCAATGCCTGTTCCTGTCCCTGCCGAAGCAAGGCTTCGGTCTGACGCACGAACTGCCAACCCGCCCAGGGCAGAGCGAGCGTCGAGAGCGCGACGAGCAGGAGTTTGAAGCGGAGGGACATGACGGATCGAATCGATTGCGCGGAGTGCGCTGCTCGTTGTCTGCGGGTTGTGGGAAAGCTTACAGGTTAGCCGTCGCCGCGAACGCCGGTTCATTTTGGTCTTGGAAGAAACTGGCCCCCGACCTTCGCCGGGGACAGAGCAACGGAGGATGACGGATTGCTGCGGTTCTCAGAGACGAGCGCTCGCCTGAAGACGTGACGACCGCGCACCATCGAGTCAGGGTTTCCAGCGATATCCCGCGCCATGCACGGTATCGATCGCATCGAACTCGGGATCGACCGCGATAAATTTCTTGCGGATGCGCTTGATGTGCGAGGTGATCGTAGCGTCGTCGACGACGACCTGTGCATCGCGCATGAGTTGATCGCGATTCTTGACGTGGCCCGGAAAGCGCACGAGCGTGTGTACCATCCAGAACTCGGTCACGGTCAGCGGAACGTCGATGCCGTTCCAGGTCACGCGCATCCGCTCGGCCTCGATCTTGACCGGACCGTGCGAGATCACGTTGTCCGCCGCGACCGGCTTGCGCAACGCCTCCATGCGCCGGAACAGCGCGCTGATGCGCGCAGCGAGCTGATGCAGCGAGACATCCTTTGCAAGATAGTCGTCGGCACCGAGGCGAAGCCCGGAGATCACGTCGAAATCGGAATCGCGCGCGGTCAGGAAGATGATTGGCAGAGTCGCGGACTTTGCGCGCAGACCGCGGCAAAGATCGAAGCCGCCGTCGGGCTCGTCGCCCAATCCAATATCGATGATCACCAGCTCCGGCAAGCGCTGAGCAAACGCGGATTCGGCTTCGGCGCGCGAGCCGTAACCGCGCACTTCGTAGCCGAGTCGCGCGAGCGCCTCGACATAGTTGGCTCGGATCAAGGGTTCATCTTCGACAATTGCGATGCTGCGCGGCATGCAGGCGCTCCGGGAATGTGATTGCAGCTTACCGGCCCCGCGCCGGCGCGCAATGCCCTGGGATGCGGCGTCAGCAAATTGCCAGAACTCGTCGTCGCCACGGCCCGAGCGACGCAGCCCACGACCTCCCCGGTTCGCTTGAATACATTCCAGGCCAAACGCTGGAGCCGTCATGAAAATCGAACGAACCGACCCGAACGCCGAGCTCGCCGCGCACGAACCGCTGCGCATCGTGTTCGCTTTGGCCGCGCTGCTGCTCGGCCTGATCGCGGCCTTGCACTGAAAGGAGCTTTCGATGGACCTCTATTTGCCCGATGAATTCTACGCGCTGAGCGAGTCGCCGAATCCGCGGCGCTCGACGTCCCAACGCGACGATCGCGATTGGTTGGGCGGCGAAGCCTTCGTCGCTCCATTCACGCCGACGCGCACGCAACGCGCGCCAGCCGAGCCCGATCCGATCTGGCGTGTCGTCTGAAACACGTTGGTTGAACGACGCTGATTGATTCGCTTTTCCTACCGCGCCGGGCTCGCCCCTTCCCCCGCTCCTCCCGTCGCCCGGCGCGGGTTCTTCTCCGAATCAAACCGCGGCGACGCTCGCAAGCATCGCTGCGATGACCGAGCGGTAATCCTTCTCGCTGAAAATTGCCGAACCGGAGACGAACGTGTCGGCACCGGCCCGCGCAATCTCTGCGATGTTGTCGCGCTTCACGCCGCCGTCGATTTCGAGGCGGATCGCGCGACCGCTCGCATCGATGCGTTCGCGCGCAAGACGCAGCTTGTCGAGCGCGGCCGGAATGAAACTCTGGCCGCCGAACCCGGGATTGACTGACATGATCAGCACGAGATCGAGCTTGTCGAGAACGTAATCGAGGTACGAGAGCGAAGTCGCCGGATTGAACACGAGCCCGGCCTTGCAGCCCGAATCCTTGATCAAGCCGATCGTGCGGTCGATGTGCTCGCTCGCTTCGGGATGGAAGCTGATCAGGCTCGCTCCGGCCTTGGCGAAATCGGGCACGATGCGATCGACAGGCTTGACCATGAGATGCACGTCGATCGGCGCCTTGACGCCGTGCTTGCGCAGCGCCTCGCACACCAGCGGACCGATGGTCAGGTTCGGCACATAGTGATTGTCCATCACGTCGAAGTGGATCCACTCGGCTCCGGCGGCGATCACCGCATCGACTTCTTCGCCGAGGCGAGCGAAATCCGCTGAAAGGATCGACGGTGCGATGACCGTGGACTGCCTGGCCATGTTCGGTCTCCCGCAAGTTCGAAACGATGCCGCTGACGTCGCGAGGCAAAGGATTGGAAATGCCTCGGACCGATGCGCGTTCGCGTCCAAGCCTAAAGCATCGCCGCGGGCGTGTCCTGCGGCTGTCGACAACCGATAGCGTTACTTGAACCGGCGCTCGGTTTTGATGCGCTCGTACGCTGCGTTGATCTCGCGCGCGCGATCCTCCGCGCGGCGCTTCAGCTCGTCGGGGACGTCGCCGAGCTTGTCCGGATGGTGCTGACTCATCAACTTGCGGTAAGCGCGCTTGATGTCGCGCTCGCCGGCGCCGCGATCGAGGCCGAGCACGGTATACGGATCAGCGCGAACCGGTCCTGGTGGCGGCGGGCGCCATCCCGGTCCGCGCGGTCCGCTTTGCGCCGCCGGGCTGTAGCCTTTCATCGCCGAGAGCGCGGCGAGCTCGTGATCGCTGACGCCGAGCGAAAAGCAGAGCTTGCGCATCAGCGCGAGCTTGGCCTCGGCGAGCGCACCTTCGGCATAGACGAGATCGAGCAGCAGATCGAGCACGAGGAACGCGAGATCGCGCCGCCCGCCGCACCAGGCCTTGAGATCGGCGATCGCAAGCTGAGGCTGGAAATCAGGCTGTTTTCCGAGATTGAAGCGCTCGATCGCGGCGCGACGTTGCTCGCCATCGAGGCGCAGGCGAGCCATCAGCGATTCGGCTGCGGCGATCTCGACTTCCGATACGCGCCCATCCGATTTGGACAGCGCGCCGGCGATCGCGAACAGCGGCTCGATGAAACCGCGGCCCATCGACGGCGGCCTGAGCTGTGCTGCTGCGACATCGTAGAAGTGACCGACCATCGCGCCGATCACGAGACCGAACGGATTTCGGAACAGGAAGAGCCCGACCAGAGCGCCGATCAGCTTGCCGACGATCCGCATCACGCGGTCCTCATGGCGCGAGTCCGGCATCGCGCGATTGCGCTGCATACCATTCGGCCAACGCGTCGATATCGCCGTCGGACAAAGCACCCGTCACTGCACGCATCGCTGCGGCCTGTCGTTCGCCATTGCGATATTGGCGTAATGCCGCGGCAAGATAATCGCGATCCTGCCCGGCAAGATGAGGAATTCCCTTGCTCGTGGCCGTGCCGGTCTCGCCGTGGCAGGGCGCGCACAAACCCAGCCTCGCAGGCTTTGGCGGCTGGGCATGCGCCGCGGTCGCGAACAGCAGCGCTGTCATCAAGAAGGGAGCCAGAGGCATCGTGAACCCGATCGATCGGACGCATCGATTCTAGCAAGGCGGCCGCCGACACTTCGCCGTCGCGCAGTTACAATGCGCCGCTCGCCCACCCTTTCGCGACGCGCGTGCCTACCGTCCTCTCCGAATCGAACCTTCCCGGCCTCGAGCTCATTCATCGCGGCAAAGTGCGTGATGTTTATGCGCTGTCGCCCGACGAGCTTCTGATCGTTGCCACCGATCGCTTGAGCGCGTTCGATGTCGTGCTGCCCGACCCGATCCCCGGCAAGGGTGAGATGCTGACGCAGATATCCAATTTCTGGTTCGCGCGCACCGCGGACCTCTTGCCAAATCATCTGACCGGAAAATCCATAGCGAGCGTGCTTCCAACCGGTGCGGACGTGCGCATCTACGAAAAGCGCAGTGTGCTCGCCAAGCGTCTGAAACCGGTTCCGATCGAGGCGATTGCACGCGGTTATCTCATCGGATCCGGCTGGAAGGATTACCAGGCGACCGGATCGCTTTGCGGCATCGCGCTTCCCGCGGGCCTGCGCCAGGCCGAGAAACTTCCGGAGCCTCTCTTCACGCCTTCGACGAAGGCGGCAGCCGGCACGCACGACGAGAACATCGGCTTCGACCGCGTCGTCGCGACGATCGGTGCCGATCTCGCTGAGCAAGTGCGCGCCGCGACGCTGGCGATTTATCGATACGCGGCACGCCACGGCGCCGAGCGCGGCATTCTCATCGCCGACACGAAGTTCGAGTTCGGCACCGACACCGCCGGAAAGCTCTACGTGATGGACGAAATGCTGACGCCGGATTCATCGCGGTTCTGGCCCGCCGACGAATACCGTGTCGGCATCAGTCCGCCGAGCTACGACAAGCAATTCGTGCGCGATTATCTTGAAACGCTCGACTGGAACAAGACCGCGCCCGGCCCGCGCTTGCCGCGCGAAGTCATCGACGGCACCGCGGCGAAATACGCCGAAGCGCTGAAGCGGCTTGCGGGAATCTCGCTGGGTTGATCGCGTCGTGTATTTGCACCGATTGCGACACGGCGTACATTGACGACAGCGAGGAATACCGATGCGCAGCGTCAACGACTGGTTCGCAAGCTACAGCCATGATCATCAGAATCCGACCAATCGGCTAATCCACTGGATCTGCGTGCCCGCGATACTCTGGTCGGCAATCGCGGCGTTGTGGGTCTTGCCGGTTCCTGCATTGATCGGCCGACCTGGCCTATGGTGCGCTCTGCTCATGGTCGGCGCGCTGACGTTCTACTGGCGACTTTCGCGTCCGCTCGGTGCCGCAATGATCGTGCTCTTCGTCGTGCTCGCGCTGCTGACGAACTTTGGCTACGAATCGCTCGGGCCGAGCCGGCTGCTCTGGCTCGCGATCGGCGTGTTCGTTCTCGCCTGGATCGGTCAGTTCGTCGGCCACATCATCGAAGGCCGTCGGCCTTCGTTCTTCACCGATCTCGCTTATCTCCTGATCGGCCCGGCATGGCTGATGGGCAAGCTGCTCCGGCGTGCCGGCGTCGCGTACTGAGTCGCGCACTCAAACCCGCGCGCCAACCACTTATTCGCCGTCGCGGATCTCGTCGATGTGCACGACGCGACCGTCGCGGATCGTGAACGTGACCCCCTTGTCGTCGAGCCGGTATTGCCAACGCTCGCCGACGAAGCCGCCGTGCCGCGTTTCGATCGGTTCCTTGTAAAGCGGCGCGCCGATCAGCGCGACCAGCTCGGTAACGCTGTCGCCGGTGTGGATCAGGCGCGAGCCGACGCGGTACGTGTCGAAGGCATGCACGGCCGTCGACGCGCCGATGCACAACAGCAAGATCCACCGAAATTTCATACGGGTACCTCAACGATTTCTCGCGACGGCGCAATGTGATTTCGCGCCGCGGCCGTCAGTTGGCCGCGGGTCTCACATCGAGCGTCATCGCGTGGAAATCAAGCGTCACCACGCTGTTCGCGAAAAGCGCATTACCGACGGTGGCCTCGAACAACCCATCGGGCTGATGCACCGGGTTCTTGCCGTCGCCGACGAAATAGAGAGGCGGCGACCCGCCGAGCAGTGCCCGCCGGCCAAAGCCAATCCGATCCGCGTGCGAGGCCAGAAGATTCACGCCGCCATCGGTATAGCGGAAAAGTTCGGGCGCGCCCTGCTTCTCGAAACCCAGTGTAGCGAGCGCGCTGTCGTAGATCAGCATCGTGCCCGTAAACACCGTGTCGATCTGTGCATGCACGGTCTTGCCGTTCACGATGAACGGCGCGCCGATGACGACCGGCGGACCGTGCTCTCCGAACGTGACGAGCCGAAGCGTTCCGGACGTTGGCGGCTTGTCGGGCAATGGTGTTGCGATCACGTTCGAGACGCGCAATCGATGGTGCGGGTAGTCGATCTCGAGCACGCGATCCTTGAAGAAGTCGTACGTGATGGAGCCGTCGACCGCCGGTTTGTATTCGCCGAGCAGGTTCCGATCAAACACGTAGAACGTCGTCGAGGCCTCGATGCCGCCGAGCGCGACGCGATGCTCGCCGCCGATGTAGATGCCCGGCACGGTCGTGCCGTTGCGTTGCGCGGGCTGCAGGGTCCAGCTGAGCTCCTTGGCGACGTCGGTGATCAGCGTCGAATGCGCATTGCCGGTATCGAGCATCAGAGTTCGCGGCGCGGCGCCGTCGAGCGATGCGTCCATGCAGATGAGTCCGTCGCAATCGCGGAACGGAAGGTCGGCGGCGAATTGCGTGTCCGCTTGCGCGCTGTGCGCTGCTGCAACGAGCGCCGCCATCAAGGCAGCAAAAATCGGGTCACGACTGCGCACGGCGACTCCATAGAACATTGAAGTGCGTCAGTCGACCAGCGTAGCTGTGTTTTCGCATGCCCAGAAAGTCATGCGGCGCGCCATCCTGAAGATAACGCGCCGCAAGGAGCCCGAGATTTCGGATCGGGCTACTGTTGTTGCTGAAGGATGATCGATGGATTGGCCACTTGGACAACCGTGCCGCCGGTCACCACCATGCTGGCCATTTCGCCCTGCATCTCGACGGTAGCGGCCGGGAAATCGGTCGGATCGAGCAGCGAGCCGTGCTCGCCTTGGAGGAATCGCACGGCGCCACGGATGCCGTCGGGGTTCTGCGTCGTCTGTGTGATCGCGGACAGGCCATAAGCCGCGATCAGAGGTTCAGTGCCGGACAGCGGCGCGCCAGGCACCGTGTTCGGGATGACCTGATCGGAGAGCACATCACCGCCGCCGACGACTTCCTGCATCAGAAGCCGCTTGCCCGCCGCCGACGCGATGTTGAAGTTGATCGGATCGCCCGAGTCGACCGCGGTCTGCGCGGCAACCATGAATGCATCGTAGTCCGGCGTGCCCGCTTCGACTCCGGCAGCCGCGAGGCCGGCGCGGATGCGCGGTCCGAACGTCGGCGAGCCATCGAGCAGGCGCGCGATGCCGCCGCCGGGCACACTGAGCACGGCGACATTCACGTTCGGATCGATCGAGACAAACATCGTACCGACGATGCTGCCGAGCGACTGGCCCACAAGTGCAATGCGCGATCCGTCGAAGTCGGAACCTGACGAGATATGCATCGAAGGAATCGCGTGCGCGAGCTCGAAGAGATCGGCCGCACCCTGGCGCAGGTTGTCGCGCGAAGTCAAAAGGCTCGAAAGATTGATGAACCAGCTGCCGGAAGGATCGATGGCCCCATCCGGACCGGGCGCGCCGGTGTCGTTGTTCTCGAGATCGAGATCGAACGTGCGCTCGGTTGCGCCGAGCGCTGCGAACGGCGTGTTGCCGACATAAAACGGATTGGTCGGATCGGTGATGCCGTGCAGCGGCAGATCGATCGCAACGACCGCGAAGCCTTGCGCGGCGAGCGTGCCGGCGACTGCGAACGCATCGGTGCGATTGCGCGTGATGCCGTGCTGGTAGATCACGACCGGCCAGCCGGCGGCGGGCTTGGTTTTGCCCGAGTGCGAATTCGGTATCGTGAGGACGAGCGGAATCGTCTGCGTCGACGTCGGTACCGGGAACGGATTGCAATACGTGAGGTTCGTCGAAGTCGGATCGAGCCCGAAGTCCGCGCACTGCGAAATGTATCCGCCAGCCTGTGCTTGCCAGGATTTCTGCAGCGGCGCGAGCGGATCGTCGGCACTCGGCGCGCTGAGGTAATACGGCACGCTGATCACGCCGACGTAAATGTCGGCGACCGGCGGCAGGCCCAAGCCGAGACTGCCGAGATTCTGGCCAGTCGGCGCCAGCACGACGGGTGCCGGATCCGATTGCTCGACCACGGCGTCGACGGCCTGCAGCACGACCGTCGTCGATTCCGTCGTCGCGACCCATGACAGCGCGATCGTGCCTGGCGCAATGCCGGCCGCGACAGCCGCGGCTTCCTGGGCGTTGGTCAGCTGACGCAGCGGTTCGAGCGCGCACGCTTCGGACGCGGGCAGCGCGGGTACGGTCGATGCGCCGCCCGAACAAAGCGGTGTAGTTCGCTGGGAGAGCAGATACGGCAGCGACGCGCGGATCGGCGCGCCGGTGACGGCGTCCTGCAGACCGGTCGTCAGCACCACCATGTACGAGGTCATTTGTTCCAGCGGTTTCGTCGGGATGATCGCCATCGTGCGGCCGCTCGGGTCGGATGGCGCAAACCCCACGACGTATTCGTCGACCGGCGCAAGCTCGCGCACAACACCAGTCACGGCGCCACCCGGACCAGTGAGATTGACCTGGTACACATGCACGTTGCCGTTGACCGACGCTGCGCTGATCGGCATGTTGAACGTTGTCGACCATGGCGCCGTCGTGCTGAATCCGTCGAGCGCGTTCATCGCGACCTTCGGATCGCCGAAGTTTGTCGAATCGGCGACCGGAATATTGAGCGTCAGGTCCGTGCTGCCGAGCAGCAGCAGATTGTTCGGAAACGGAACGACGCCGGTCGACGGATCGAAACTCGCGACACCGTGGAACTGCACAGGCGCGGTGTAATCGTACGCGCGGGCATCGCGAACGGTGCACACGATCAAGAGCGAGGACGCGACGGCCGCAGCCGTGAACAAGCGGACCTGCATGGTGGCACCTTCGGAGCACGCGGAGACGCAGCATCTTAGGCGGTTCAAACGCGCATTGGCAACGTTGCACCGCCGCGAAAAAACCCTTGGCGAAGGAATGATGCAATGCACCACCGGCGCCGCCGGGAAGCGACCTTCAGGGGAGCGGCGGCGGCGTCCAGTCGTCGGCGCGCGGGCGGAAGTCACGCGGCGACCAGCCGAAGTCGGAGATCGCCGGCGCATTCTCGGCGACGAGGTCTTCGTTCATACGCTGCAACGCAGCCGGACTTGCCGCGGCGAACGTCCGCGCACTCCGAGCGAGGCTGGCGCACGTGCGCGCAAGGCCGTAGGGCACTGGCAGCGGCAATGTTCCAAATGGGAGCGATGCACGCACGCGCAGGAGCATCACGTCGAACGAAATGCGTTCGCCTCCGCCGACGTCGTACACGCGTCTTGCGAGCGCGGGCGCAGCGGCTGCGGCGATGCAT
>DASYJJ010000453.1:0-2977 GCA_035996605.1 Rhodanobacteraceae bacterium | reverse complement strand
CGCTACCGCGGAAGTGTTCGACCAGATCAAGCACGTGCGCGTCGTTGACGCCACGCATGACGACCGCGTTGATCTTGAGTGGCGCGAAACCGGCGCGCTCGGCGGCGGCGATCGCTGCGAGCACGGTTTCGACATCGCCGCGTCCGCCGGACATCGTGCGAAAGGTCTCGGCGTCGAGCGTATCCAGGCTGAGCGTGATCCGATGCAGCCCGGCCCCGCGCAGGGCGTCGAGTTTCTCGGCAAGCAAACTGCCATTGGTCGTGAGTGCGAGATCATGTCCGCCGGGGATCGCGGCAAGTTGGCGCACGAGCTCGGGCAAATCCCGACGCAGCAGCGGTTCGCCGCCGGTGAGACGCAGCTTGCGCACGCCCAGGCTGACGAAAATGCGCGCGAGGCGTTCAATTTCCTCGAAGCGCAGGCGGTCCGCTTTGCTGAGGAATTCATGATCGCGCGGATAATCGTCTTCGGGCATGCAATACGGACAGCGGAAATTGCAGCGGTCGATGACTGAGACGCGCAGGTCCGTCAGCGGACGTCCGCGCAAATCGCGCGGGGCCGCCTCCAGCACGAGCGGAATCGAGTGTCCCATCAGCTCACCGCCTCGCCGACATGTACGATCCTGTTCGGCGCTGCGAGTGCAGCGCTTTCGCCGAGCCTTGCGACTCGATAGCCGCGGCGCGCGAGCTCCTCGGCATCGGCCTCCGACGCATAGTGATACAGCATGAGCCTGCGGCGGAGCTCATCGGGATATTCGCGGCCAAGATCCTCGACGCCGGTGTGCGAGGGATTTCCGATCAGCGCGCAATCGTGTGCGACGAGCTCGCCGTGCGCCGCGTGCTGCGCCAGCATCTCCGGAATCGGACGTGTATCGCCGGTCCAGGCGAAACATCCCGCAAGCGCGATGCCGAACGACGTGCCGGGCGCATGGTGGCGCGTCGGGAACACGTCGAACCACAAGCCCTGATGCCAGAACCCGCGAGACACGGGAATCAGCACGAACGCATCCCAGAAATTCGCACCGCCTTCGGCGAGAACCTCCGGATAGTCGGCGATGCGCGCCTGCAGCAGCGGCACGAGCGCGGCCGGGACGAAAAGACGCGTTTGTCCGCGCAGGCGCGGGTCGAAATAGATCCGGTAGAACAACCGCTCGAGACCGCCGACATGGTCCATATGAAGATGCGTGATGTAGAGCGCGCGCGGCGTCGTACCGTAGCGCTCGAGAAAAGCGCTCAGCGCTTCCTGACCGCAGTCGATCATCAGGATCGGTTCGGCGTCGTGTTCGAGCACGCCGCAAGCCGAACCCAGCACGGGTGCCGCCTGCGCGTTGCCTACGCCGAGGAAGCGCAATGCCCAGCTCATCGCGTTGCTCCGCGAACGGTTCGCGCGGCCGGTCGGCCCGCCAGCGTCGCGTGATAAGCCCCGAGCAGCGGATGCCAGAAGCGCACGTCGAAATCGAGCATGCGTTTGCGCGCGCCGAGTTTGTCGAACGAACGACGCAGACGCGCGATGTTGCCTTGCTGCCAGCTCCACGCAGGCTTGCGCACACGACCGCGATCGAAATCGATCAGCGAGACGACTCCGCGATCGTCGAGTAGGATGTTGTGTGCGTTGAGATCGGCATGACAGACGCCGGCTGTGTGGAAACGCGCGATCGTCGCGCCGACTCGTTCGGCCATCAGCGGGTCGAGCGCTCCCTGCGCCAGGCGATCCGCCAGCGTTTCGGTCGCCGGAATCCGGCGCACGATGAGATCGGCGCGGTAGTGCATTCCGTGGCGCACGTATCGCGCGGCAACGGGCGCCGGTACCGGCAAACCCGACGCGATCAGATGATCGAGCAGATGGAATTCGCGAAACGCGCGCGTCCGCCGCGCGCCGGTCCAGAGATAGCTGTCGGCGATGACGCGCGCCGCCAATCCGCCTCGATGGTAGTGGCGCAACACGCACGCACCGGCCGGTGTTTCCACGAACGAAACGCCGCCGCGACCGCCCGAGCGCGCCTCGGCAAGGCCCTGCGCGGCCCAGTGCGCCGGATTGAACCATGCCGCGTCCGGGCGAGCGTCGCCGCAGGCGCCTCGATCGAACAGGATTGCGCCGTCGGCGGTGGGTTGGACTTGCGCGTCGCTCATGCCTCTGCCAAGTTCTCGTGATTGTCCCGAGATCGGGGCGTTCGAGAAGTCTAGCAAGTCCCGCATGGATCAAAGCCCTACGCCCGCCGCGCCCGCCTCGCTGTGCCTCCTGCGCACCTCGGCGATCGGCGATGTCACCCATGTCGTCCCGATCGTGCGCACGCTCAAGCGCCACTGGCCGGAAACGGCGCTCACCTGGCTAGTCGGCCGTCTGGAGCACAAACTTCTCGGCGACATCGAAGGCGTCGAATTCATCGTCTACGACAAGCGCGACGGACGCGCCGCGTATCGGGGGGTGCGCGAGCAGCTTGCCGGGCGTCGCTTCGATGCGCTATTGCACATGCAGGTTGCCTTGCGCGCGAACCTTCTGAGCCGCACGGTGAATGCGCCATTGCGAATCGGTTACGACCGTGCGCGCTCCAAAGACCTGCACGGATTCTTCGTCAACTGCCGCATTCCGGCGCGAACCGGCGAGCACGTGCTCGATGCGATGGCGAGCTTCCTCGAACCGCTCGGCCTGCGTCAAAGTGACGTGCGCTGGGACATTCCGATTCCCGACGACGCGCATGAATTCGCTTTGCGCCACATTCCGGAGCACACGCCGACATTGCTGGTGAGCCCGGTGTCGAGCCATCGCAAGCGCAACTGGCGACCCGAGCGGTACGCCGCGGTGATGGATCACGCGATGCTCAAGCACGGCTGGCGCGTTGTGCTGTGCGGCGGACCGGATGCGTTCGAACGGGAATTCGGCGACGCGATCCTCGCGCGCATGCATACGCGACCACTCGATCTGATCGGCAAGGACACGCTGAAGCAGCTTCTCGCGCTGCTCTCGCGCGCGACGCTGGTGC
>DASYJJ010000452.1:0-10699 GCA_035996605.1 Rhodanobacteraceae bacterium | reverse complement strand
CGGTCGATGCGAACCGTGTCGGTGTCTACGGCGGCTCATACGGCGGATTCATGACGCTGATGGCCCTCTTCCGCGCACCCGATGCATTCAAGGCCGGCGCCGCGCTGCGGCCGGTCACCGACTGGACGCAGTACAACCACGAATACACATCGAACATCCTGAACGATCCGGCTGTGGATCCGATCGCCTACGAACGGTCATCGCCGATCGAGTTCGCCGACGGCTTGAAGGGGCATCTGTTGATCGCGCACGGCATGATCGACGACAACGTGCTGTTCGAGGATTCCGCGCGGCTCTACCAGAAGTTGATCGAGCTGCACAAGGACAACTTCGAAATCTCGCCTTACCCGATGGAACGGCACAGCTTCGTGCATGCCGATTCGTGGCTCGACGAGTACAAGCGTATCTATCGGTTGTTCGAGGCGAATCTGAAGTGATCGGCTCGCGATTACTCGCCGCCCCCAAAATGGGGGCGGGAGTAAACTGAGGGGTAGGTCGTCTGTCTGGCACCAACTCCTAGACGGGCGGAGGATTTAGGCCGCACTTGTCAACCGCACCTGCACTCCGGGTGCTGGCAGCACGGTTTTGCGGATGTCGGCTGCGCCGACTGATGCGATGAACTGATGTTTGCGGCTTTGGTGCTTTGCTGGGCGGCGACTTCGCCCATCCACAACGCACAAACGACCGCGAGAGAAACTGTCAGCCGCATACCGATATTCATCATCACCGTTCTCCTGATGTTACGAGCCATGAGCAACATACGGAGAGGCACGATGCAGCAGGCGGATCCGCGACATCGACTCTACCGCTTGGCTTGGCGATACCCCAAGCCTATTGTTCTAGTACGGGAACCGTTCGCCGAAACGGACAATTCGAGGTTCTTCGTTAGCTGCCATTCTGTTCGACGGACAGCTGGTCTTGCGATTCGGTCAAGCGAACGGGCGACACCTGGATACTTTTCTGACAATGCCGGCAAAGCCGCGATCGACTGATGGCATCTTCCGTTCCCTTTAGCATCCGACAACTCACCGCCGTCGACGTGGCATCGATGCATGCGCTCATGACGATGTTCGGCAACGCATTCAACGAAGTGGAAACCTACACGGCAGCACGGCCGCGCCAGGCGTATTTCGAGAGCTTGCTTGGCAGCGACAATTTCATCGCGATCGCGGCAGTCAGGGGTGGCGTCGTCGTTGGCGGCCTCGCCGCATACGTCCTGCAGAAGTTCGAACGCGAACGCAGCGAGGTCTACATCTACGACCTGGCCGTCGATGCAGCGCACAGGCGTCAAGGCATCGCGACCGCCCTGATACTGCAACTCAAGAAGATCGCCCGTGCGCGCTCGGCCTATGTGATCTTCGTGCAGGCGGACACGATCGATGCGCCGGCCATCGCGCTCTATTCGAAGCTTGGGATTCGCGAAGATGTGCTGCATTTCGATATCGTAGTTGCAGGTGACGACGACGCATGACGAATCCCGCGAAAACGGATTCCTGCAATCGAACCCGCTTTCCTCCTCTCCTCGACAAAAGAGAAATCCTCGTGTCGAAACTCCGCGTACAAAGCTTCGCAGTATCGCTCGACGGCTTCAGCGCCGGCCCGAATCAGGATCTTCAGAACCCGCTCGGCGTCGGCGGCCCCGAGCTCATGGAATGGTTCTTTCCGACGAACCTCTGGAAACAGATGCAGGGCCTTGGCACGGGCGAAACCGGCGTCGACAACGCAATGGCCGAAAAGGGTTTCGTCGGAATCGGCGCGTGGATCCTCGGCCGTAACATGTTCGGTCCGGTGCGCGGGCCCTGGCCCGACGAAAGCTGGAAAGGCTGGTGGGGTGACGAGCCGCCGTATCACGTGCCGGTGTTCGTGCTGACTCATTACGCACGCGCGCCGATCGCAATGAAGGGCGGTACCGTGTTCCATTTCGTCACCGACGGCATCGAATCGGCGCTCGCTCAGGCGAAAGCCGCGGCCGGCGGAAAAGACGTGCGCCTCGGCGGCGGCGTTGCGACCGTGCGCGAGTACCTCAACGCGCGCCTGATCGACGAGCTGCACCTTGCACTGCGACCGGTCGTGCTTGGCGCCGGCGAGTCGCTTTTCAACGGAATGGATTTGCGCGCGCTCGGCTACGAATGTGCCGAACAAGTCGCGGGCGAACGCGCGACGCACGTGTTCCTGCGCAAGAAGCCGTGATGCGAGTGCGTCACGCGAGCAGGCGCAAGGCGACGCATCGCTAGCCGGGTCGTTTCCCGCCGTACGAATGCACGTCGCCTTCGTCGCGCAGGCTGAACGGCGTGAAATGCGTATGTTCGTCGTATGTGTCCACGCCTTCGCGTCGTTTCAGGAAACCGACGACGGCGTAAGTGACCGGCGTCAGTACGACTTCGACGAAGACCTTCATTGTCCAGTTGAACGCAATCACCTTGACCAGCGTCTGCCCTTCCCAGATGCCGGCAAACGCGATCGGGTAAAACGTCAAGCTGTCGAGACCTTCTCCGACGAGCGTCGATCCGATCGTGCGCGTCCAAAGCCACCGGCCGCGCGTCATCAGTTTCATCTTTGCCATCACGTACGAATTGGCGAAATCGCCGATCCAGTAAGCGACCATCGACGCCAGCGCGATGCGCCAGGTGCCGCCGAAGACGACTTCGAGCGCGGGCTGAAGCTTTGCGTTGAAGGGTTCGATCGGGCTCGGCGGCATCACCAGGATCGCCCACGACATGAAGCTTGCGAATAGGAGGCCGCCGAATCCCGCCCAGATCGCGCGGCGCGAACGCGCATAGCCGTACACTTCGGTGAGCACGTCATCGAAGATGTAGCTCACCGGAAAAAAGAGGTTGCCCGCGCCGAAGCTGAGCGCGCCGATCAGCGGCAACGTGATCGTGCACACCTTCGCAGGTCCAATCAGGTTCGAGCACAGCAGCACCGCCACCATGCCGCCGACGAGAAGGTCGTAGTAGCGGAAACCGCGCCGGGTCGGCGCAGCGGCGATCGTGCTCATCGTGGATTTCCTTCGCAACTCAAGCGATGGTAACGGTTCACGCGGCGTGCTCATACCCATACCGAAAGATGGCGCGGATGAGCGCGCGTCGCAGTACCATGCGCTACGGCTGGACGGTCTCCTGATTCGGGTCTCGTGCCGTCATCGCCAAAATCGGAGGTGCCATCGTGCGCAGCAACTACGCGGTTGTTTCAGGCGTCGTTTTTGGTGTGGTCGCGCTGATTCAGGCGATCCGGGCATTCAACGAGTGGGCGGTGCAGATCGGGCCTTTTGCCGTGCCGGTCTGGTTTTCATGCATCGCCTTCGTCGTCGCCGGTGGTCTCTGCATCTGGGGCTTCAGGTCAGCACGCGGGTAGACCCGTTCGCAAACGCCGTGACTCGCGCTTCAATGCGCGAGTAGCGGCAATTCGCGGCATGTCCGCGACGGGCGGTGCGCGGCGCGTCTCCGGGACGGACCATGAAAAGCAACCGATCGATTCCCTCCTGCGCGGTGATCCCCGAACTCGCGTACCCGGATGTCGACGCGGCCGCAGCATGGATCTGCGATGCGCTCGGCTTCAGCGAGCGTCTGCGCATCGGCAGTCATCGTATCCAGCTGGCATATGGCGGCGCGGCGATTGTCATCACCGAAGGCCCTGCCGAAGTTGACCCTGCGCACGCGTCGACTCACGGGCAACTGCTCCGCGTCGATAACGTCGACGATGTTTTCGAGCGCGCGCGACGGGCCGGCGCGCAAGTCATTCGGCTGCCGACGGATCATCCTTTCGGTGAAAGGCAATGCACAATCCGCGACCTTGGCGGCCATGTGTGGACGCTTTCGCAAACCATCGCCGACGTGCATCCGCGCGAATGGGGCGGCGAGCTCGTCGAGGACGCGGACTAAAGCATCCGAAAGCCAATCAACCCGGCCTCAACCATCGAGCCGCGAGTGGCGGAATCAACAGCAAACTCACCAGTGTCGACGACACGAGCCCGCCGAGAATCACGACCGCCATCGGTCCCTCGATTTCGTGACCCGGTTGTTTCAGCTGCAGCGCCACCGGCAACAACGCAAGCGCCGTCAACAACGCGGTCAACAGCACCGGAGTCAGTCGTTCCTCGGCACCGCGCAGCGCGGTCGCGAGGCTCCACGTCTGACCTTCTTCGCGTACCAGATGGTCGTAATGCGAAATCAGAAGAATCGTATTGCGTGCGGCCATGCCGAACAGCGCGACGAAGCCGACCATCGCACCCAGCGTCAGCGTGCCGCCGGTGACTGCGATCGCGGCAACGCCGCCAAGCAGCGTGCTCGGCAATGCGAGCAGCACGAGGCCAACATGGCGCGCATGTCCGAATGCGAGGCCCAGCAGCAGCACGATCAGCACGAACGCCGCCGCCGAGTGCAAAAGCAATTCGTGCGCAGCTTCGATCTGCGCTTCCGCGGCCCCGCCGTAGCGAAGATACACACCCTCGGGAAGCTGCACTTTCGCCACGATGGCCTTGCGGGCAGCTTCGGCATAACCAGCCTGATCGGATGTCTTCGGCGTCGCGACGACAATCTGCCGACGCAGGCTGTCCTCGTGATCGATCATGCTGCGCGCGGTGATCGTCTCGATATCGGCGACTTTCGCGAGCGGCACAAGCGCGCCGTCGCGACTTCGCAGCAGCAAGGCTCCGACCCCGTGCGGATCCGATCCGGCGCCGACGATGCGCAACGCGACCGGCACGCTGCGATCGATGTGCTGGATCTGCGCAACGCGGCTGCCGTGGAACGCCGCATTGATCGCATCGAGCACGTCGCCCGCCTGCAAACCATAAAGCGCGAGCGCTTCGGGTTTCAGCGAAACGCGAAGCTCCGGCTCGCGCGGCGGCACAACGAGTCGCACGGTTCCGCTGTCGCGCAGTTTTCCCAACACATCGGCGATTTCGCCGGCGACCTTGTCGTCGACGTCCAGATCAGCGCCAAAGACGCTCACCGAAAACGGCGCGCTTTCGCCGGACAGCGTTTCGCCGATGCGCTCGGCGAGCACCGAGTAGATTTCGACGAGCTGGTTCGGATAGTCGTCGAACACATCGCGGATTGCGGCATCGATGTCCGACGCCGTGTGGCCTTTCTGCGGATCGATCTGTACCTCGAACTCGCTCCTGTTCGGCGTGTCGGGATCCTGGCCGTTCTCGGCGCGGCCAATCTGTTCGGCAACACTCTTGACGCCCGGAATTTTGGCCAGCGCCTTTGAAATGCCCGCGCCGATGCGCGCGGTTTCGGCGATCGCGATGCCCGGGCGCAGCGACGCGTGCGCGATCAGATAGTTTTCGCGGAAATCCGGCAGCAGCCGCGCGCCGAGCAGCGGCAGCAGCACGATGCCCGCGATGCCGCTCACGATCAACAACGCGATCAGCACGCGCGGACGACGGTCGAAGCCCGCGATCGCGCGCAGCTGCCAGCGCTTGCAACGCCCGAGGAATAGAGCCTCCGGACGCGGCTGGTGGTTTTTCATGACCAGCGCGCACAACGCGGGCGTGGCGCTCATTGCGACCAGCAGCGAAAGGCCGATTGCGAGCAGGAATGCGATCGACAGCGGACGAAAGAACGCGCCCTGAAGTCCGGACATCATCAGGATCGGCAGGAATGCGACCGCGACCGCGGCGGTCGCGTAGAACACCGGGCGGCGAACTTCGAGCGATGCGCGCGTGAAGAGATCGCGCACGTCAAGGTTCGGGCCCGCCGCGCGCATGCGGCGCAGAATGTTCTCGACATCGATCACCGCGTCGTCGACGACGACGCCCAGCGCAACGACGAGTCCGCCGAGCGTCATCGTGTTGAGACTGAGACCGAAGGTTTCGAGAATCCACACCGTTGTAAGCAGCGCGAGCGGAATCGAACTGAACGAAACGAGCGCTCCGCGCCAGTCGCGCAACGTGACAAGCAGCAGCGCGACGACCAGTACCGCGCCGATCAGCAGCGAATTGCGCAGCTTTTCGATCGCAGCTTCGATGAAGCTCGCCGGACGCAACAACGCCGGGTGATATTCGACACCTTGCAGTTTCAGCGACGGCACCAGCGCATCGAGCCGCGCTTCGAGCGCGCGCGTGACATCGAGCGTGTTCGCGCCGAATTGCGTCGACGTTTCGACCAGAATGCCCGGCTGACCGCCGATCATCGCATCGCCGAAGCGCGGCTCGGCACCGTCGCGAATCGTGGCGACATCACCCAATCGAACAGGCACGCCGTCGCGGGTCGTGACAATCGCCTGCGCCAGCGCTTCCGGCGTCGCGGCGGCGGCCTGCGCCTGCACGACGATGCGCTGAGTCGATGTTTCGATGAAGCCGCCGCCGATCAGCTCCGTCGCGCGTCGTGTCGCCTGCGCGATGTCCTCGAGCGTGAGCCCATTCGCCGCGAGCTTGAGCGGATCGATCTCGATCTGACGCTCACGCACTTCGCCGCCGAAAATCTGCGCCTGCGCGACTCCGGGCACGGCGAGAATCTGCGGCTTGATTACCCACTCGATCAGATCACGCAATTCGAGCGGCGAAAGTTTGTTGCTGGTGAATCCGAAATGGACAAGGTATTCCATCGACGAGCTCAACGGCGAAAGCTGCGGCGAGCTGACGCCCGCCGGCAGGAGCCCGCTCGCTTCCGCGAGTCGTTCCGTCACGACCTGGCGCTGACGATATGGATCGCCGCCGCGATCGAAGATCACGCGGATCGCCGACAAACCTTGGCTCGACGTCGAGCGCACCGTGCGCACGTTTTCGGTACCGGCGAGCAGACCTTCGAGCGGACGCGTCACGAGCGCTTCGACCTGCGTCGCGTCGAGTCCAGGCGTCTCGGTCTGCACCAGCACGTGCGGCGGCGCGAAATCCGGAAACACATCGAACCGCGCGGCGAGCAGCGCCGCCGCGCCAAGCACCGCGATCAGCACGCTCAGCGCGGTGACGATGCGCGGATGCGCAAGCGACGAGCGGACGATCGCAGCTAGCATCGGACAAGCGCTCCGACCGTGGAGCGGCGTCGGCCTTTCCCGACCGCACCCTGCCTTTCCCCTCTCCCGCCTGCGGGAGAGGTCGGCCGCAGGCCGGGTGAGGGAAGCGCCACGAGAAGGTATCGTCGAGCCAAGCGTGCCCTCACCCCAACCCCTCTCCCGCAAGCGGGCGAGGGACCAAAGATGTCCTCAATCATCATCGTCCCCCGGCATCGACCCGATTCCCTCGAGCGACCACAGCACACCGACACCGCGCACGACGATCAGGTCGTCATCGTCGAGCCCATCGACGAGCCAACCTTCGCCATTCGGCATCAGCAACGTGACCTGCTTGCGCGCATAGCGAGCGTTGTCGTCGCCCGCTTTTGCATCGAGCTGGTGGTAGACGTAGGCGCCGCCTTCTTCATAGATCAATGCGCCGCGTGGCACCAGAAATCCCGCGCGCGCGGAACCCGAAAGCGATACCGCGAAGCGCGCGCCGACACCGAGACCCGCGGGGGGCTGCTCCACTTCGACGAGAAGGCTCGCGGTTTGCGCCTCGCTCGCCTGCGAAAGCACGCCGAGCACGCGGCCCTGGACGGCAATCCCGTCGATGTCGAGCATCGCTTTCTCCGGAACCGCGCCGATGCTGTGTTGTCCAGGAAGATCGACACGAACGAGCGCGCTCTTGCCCGCAGCGACCGCATCGACGAGCTTCTGTTTGCGCGCCGCTCCGCCGGATGCGATCGCCGCCCAACGCAGCGAGAAACGCGCGGATGCCGCGTCGGCTTGCGCACGCGCATGAGCCTGCTCGGCCTGCGCGCCTTCGAGATTCTTGAGCGACGCGCCGGCGCCGGCTTTGTAAAGACCCTGGAGTCGCGCGACTTCGGCCGCGGACGCGCGTTCCGCGGCGCGGCTCGCATCGACTTCGCCAAGCTCTGTGATCAACGCGGACGGATCGAGCACCTGACCGAACGCCGCAATGCGCTCGGCCGGTTGGGCATTGACCGCGTGCGCCACGACAATTCCAACCGCTTCGCGCTGTTCGCGATTCAACGTCGGCGTCGCGCCCTGCCCGTTCTTCGGTGCATCGTCATCGTCGTCGCCCGCCGCGCTCGCGAGCGAGGTCGCAAGCATGACCGCGAGCATCGACGCGAACGATGCAGCGACGAGGCGCCGGGAAAACAATATGTTCATCGATCTGCTCCGGAATCGGCGGACGACAACGGCTTCGCAAGCGCGAGCTCGGGACCAGACAAAGGTGCATGCAACGCATCCTCGAGCGCGTTGCGCGCACTCTGCATTCTTGCGCGCGCCTGCACGGCTTCGAGTGCCGCGCGGAGCGCCAATACCTCGACGCCGGTATGTTCCATGCGATCGCCGGCACCGAGGCCAAGCGCGACGTCGGCATGATGGAGCTGCTGCCGCGTGGCTTCGTTGCGCCGGAGTGCGGCGTCGAGATTGTCGCGCGCGATCTTCTCGGCACGCTCGGCGGACTCGATTTCGCCGTAGATCCCGGCCTGCAGCGTCAGCATGCGCTGGCCTGCGACTTCGCGCGCGGCGGTCGCTTCGGCGATTTCGCCGCGGTTGCGGTTGAACAGCGGCAGCACGATGCCGACGTCGAGCGGCCATTTCGCGATGCCGTGGTCCCAGTAGTAACCTGGCTTGAATTCGAACTGTGGATATTGGCGCGCGATCGCGCGCTCGAGTTTCTTTTCCGCCTGCGCGTAGTCGTCGATCGCGACGGCAAGATCCGCACGCGACAACAACGCTTTCTCCCGTGCCGACGCAGTGCCGTCCGCTGCGAGGACAGGCGGATCGCCCCATTCGGGCCACGAGATCGAGACGCCATCGAGCGCGGCCTCCGGCATGCCGAGCGCGGTCGCGAGTGCAGCCTGCGCGCTCGCCGCATCGGCGCTTGCGTCGGCTTGTTGCTGCTCGATGTCGATGCGGGTCGTCTGCGCGGCGTTGAGATCGGACGGAGCGTCCTCGCCCGCGGCAACACGTTGGCGCTGCAGCGCGACGAATGCGTCCTGTGCATCCGCGAGCTGTTTCAGCACCTTGAGTCGGCGCTCGGCACTTTCGCGATCGGACAACGCAGCGATCAGCGCGCGGCGCACATTCCACGTTTGTTCCATCAACTGATCGCGAGCGCCGCCCGTGCCGAGCCGTGCGAGCTCTCCGTCCAGACGCCGAACGCTGTACTGCGGCAGCAGAAAATCGAAGCTGATTCCGTACAACCAATGCTGCGGCTCGCGTCGCGCATATTCGCTCTGCAGGCCGAGTGTCGGATTGGGCGATTCGCCTGCCGTGATCTCATGCGCGAGCGCGGAGTTCACTTCGGCGCGCGCGACGGCGAGCGAGCCGTTTTCGGTCAAGGCGACCGCGAGCAGACTGCCGCGATCCCATTCGGGCGGCGGCCATGCGCTGGACGCCTGCGGCAACACGCGTGCGACGTTCTCGCCGAGCGACGCTGCGTCGAGTCGCCGCGCAGCGAAATCGTCGGAACTCTTGGTCGGATCGATCGGCGCGGGCGCATAGGTCGCGCAGGCAACGAGCACCGATGCGAGCGCGCCCGCCGCGAATGCGCGGACACGCCGATGGCCGCGCGAAGCGCGACGATCCGCGTCCTCCGCATCGCCCGAAGCGACCGCAACCGTCGTCGGTGCCGACTGGCGCAACCTTACCTCCGCAACCCTGTGGCCAGCCGGCCGATGCGAGACGCGATCCGTGCCGGTCGATAGTACCGAGGATGCGGCTGGACCATCACACCCGAATGCGAGATGAACCGGTCGGTGGCCGTTTTGCACGATGTGAACGCGTGGCGCATTAGCATCGGCCGGCCTTAACTCGCCTCCGGATCATGACGATTCGCTCGAACACGGCCCTCTTCGCCTTCGTGCTGATCGCCGGCGGATTCCGCTGCGCGGCCGCGGCCCCGCATGCACCCCCGCATGTTGTCGGCTTCGACGATATCGATGCGCGCGCCAAGGCGCTCGCGGACGTGGCATTCCAGGATGGAGGCTCGAATCTGCCCAGCGCCCTGCAGCATCTGGATCACGACCGTTACGAGACGATCCGCTTCCGGCCGGAGGCCGCGCGCTGGCGCGCCGCGAAGCTGCCGTTCGAAGTGCAGTTCTTTCACGAAGGCTGGCTGTTCGACCGGCCCGTCAAGATCGACGAGATCGCACGCGGTTCCGCGAATGAGATCGCATTCGCTGCGCAGGCGTTCGACTACACCAAGGCCGCCATCGATCCACAAGCCGTGGACGGCGTCGGCTACGCAGGTTTCAACGTGCACTACGCACTGAACCTGCCGACCTACAAGGACGACGTCCTCGCGTTCCTCGGCGCGAGCTATTTCCGCGCACTCGGCAAGGGACAGCTCTACGGTCTGTCCGCGCGCGGGCTCGCCATCGATACGGCGCTCGCTTCGGGCGAGGAATTCCCGCGCTTCGTCGAGTTCTGGCTAGAAAAGCCCCAGCCGGGCGCGGATGCATTGACGTTCTACGGTCTCCTCGATTCGCCTCGCGCGACCGGCGCCTACCGGTTCGTGTTCGTGCCCGGCGTCGATTCGGTCGTCGAAGTGACGGCGCGCATTTATCTTCGTGACAAGGTCGGCAAGCTCGGCATCGCGCCGCTGACGAGCATGTACTTCCACGGCTCGAACCAGCGTGCAGAAAACGAAGACTACCGGCCTGAAGTGCACGATTCCGACGGTCTTTCGATCCAGGGCAAGAACGGCGAATGGATCTGGCGC
>DASYJJ010000451.1:0-9675 GCA_035996605.1 Rhodanobacteraceae bacterium | reverse complement strand
GCCGAAGGTCTCCGCGATCGACGAAATTTCGAATCTCAATCAGCGTTCGCGCACGCTCGAGCGCTGGATTGCAGCCGTTGCTGCGCGAGCTCCGCAGGACGGGCGCGATCTGATGGCGGCGGTCGAAGTCGAAGACCTGATCGGGCTCGTCGACGTGCAGCTCGGCGGCTCACGCGGCGATGTCGATGCGCTGCCGCTCTGGCGTCAGCGCGTCGCACTGCTCGAAGACCTGGCCGCAATCCGCGGCCACGCATTCGCACTCGCCGGAAACGGCGCCGATGCCAACGCAATGCCGGCATCGTTCAATCCATTGAACTGAGAGGTTTGATCATGAAACGCATTTTCCTCATCGCCGGCACCGCGTTCGCGGTCCACGGCGCTGCCCTACAAGGCGCGTCTGCAGCCGATGCGCCTGCCGCCACGCATCCGGCTCCGGTCGTCGCGCCGGCTGCATCGAGCGATGCCGCACAAACCGCCAAAGCCGAAGAGGCGCGCAAGCAGCTCGCCGAGCTCCGCACGCAGATGCAGGAGCTCTCGCGAAAGATGGCGGATCTGTCGAGCCAGCTCGGCGAAGGCAACCCGCGTTCTTATGCGATGCGTTATCTCGGCAATCCCGACCACGCGCTGATCGGCGTCGTGCTCGGCCGCGACGACAAGGGCGTGCGCCTTTCGGCGGTCACGCCCGACGGCCCGGCCGCGCGCGCCGGCCTTCGCGAGGGCGACCTGCTCACGACGATCGATCAGCAGACGCTCGCCGCAGCGAAACCCGGCGAATCGCTGGAGAAAGCGCGCACGTTGCTCGGCAATCTCAAGGAAGGCCAGGACATCAGCATCGATTTTCTGCGCGGAACGCAAAAGGGCACGGTCAAGTTCGCCGCAGAGCGCCGCGAGGCCTGGAACTGGCCGCTGATGATGAACGAGGATTCGGAGCATCCGTTCCTACCCAAGGATTTCAACGAGCGCATCCACGCGCAAGTCGAACTGGCGACGCGCGAAGCCGAGCGTGTTGCGCAACATGACACGAAGCAGATGCAGGCCGAAGTCGAGCGCGCAACGCACGAGGCGATTAAAAATATGCCGCGCGATCACCAGCTCCGCATCGCGATGCCGTGGTGGGGCTTGAACCTCGCGCCGTTGAACGCCGATCTCGGCCGTTATTTCGGAACCGACAAAGGCGTGCTGGTGATCGCCGCCGATCAGGAATCGCTGCCGGGCATCCGCGCAGGAGACGTGATCACCAGCATCGCCGGCGAAACGGTGGACCGGCCCGAAGATGCGTTGCGCGCGTTGCGCGACAAGGCATCCGGTAAGGACGTGCCGATCAAGGTCCTGCGCGATCGCAAGACGCTTGCGTTCAACATGAAGGCGCCGACGTTCAATTCGATCTTCGATATGCGCGCAGCGCCGCCAGCGCCACCGACGCCGCCAAGTGTGCCGGCCCCTCCAGCGCCAGCATCGCTGCCCGCGCCGCCGGCACCGCCCTCGCCAGCCGCTTCTCCCGTAGCGGCGCCGGTTGCTTCGCCGCCAACGCCGCCGACTCCACCCGCCGAGCACGTCGCCTTCTGAGGATGGCGCAGGCTTCCGCTACGAAGCCGCTTCGAGTTCTTGCCAGCGCGAATAGGCCGAGTCGAGCTCGGCCTGGCGAGCACTGATTTCCTGATTTGCAGCCGCTATCGCCACGCCGCCCTGCTGATAAAACGCGGGATCCTGCAATTGCGCGTTGAGCGATGCGAGTTCCGTTTCGAGTTGTTCGATGCGCGCGGGGAGTTGTTCGAGCTCGCGTCCTTCCTTGTAGGTGAGCCGGCGTTTCAGCGGAGCGGCCGTGGGCGCAAGCTTGCGGTTTTCGATCGCCTCGACCTTGCGCGCCGCCGGTCGTGCGATCTGGCGCTGCCAATCGCTGTAGCCGCCGACATACTCGCCGACGCGTCCATCGCCTTCGAGTACGAGCGTGCTGGTGACGACGCGATCGAGGAATTCGCGATCGTGCGAAACCAGAATCAGCGTGCCGTCGTACGAGGCCAGCATTTCCTCGAGCAATTCCAGCGTTTCGATGTCGAGATCGTTGGTCGGCTCGTCCATCACCAGAAGGTTCGAGGGACGTGCGAACAACTTCGCCAGCAATAACCGGTTGCGCTCGCCGCCGGAAAGCGCGGTGATCGGCGCGCGCGCGCGTTCGGGCGAAAAGAGAAAATCCTGCAAATAGCCGAGCGCGTGCTTGCGCGCGCCGCCGACTTCGATGTACTCGGCGCCTTCGGATACATTGTCGAGCGCGCTCAAGTCTTCGCGCAGCTGCGCGCGATGCTGATCGAAATAGGCAATCTCGAGACCGGTTCCCAAAGTCACTTCGCCCGATTGCGGCGCGATGTCGCCGAGCAGCAGCTTGAGCAGCGTCGTTTTTCCCGACCCGTTCGCGCCGATGAGGCCGACGCGATCGCCGCGCAAAATCGTCGTCGTCAACCCGGCGACGATCAACCGGTCGCCGTACGCAAAGCGAACATCGTCGACCGCGATCACGCGGCGACCCGAAGAAGACGCCGCGCCAAGGCGGAGCTTCGCAGTTCCCGCGGCTTCGCGCCGTTCGGCGCGTTCGCGGCGCATCGATTCGAGCGCACGCACGCGGCCTTCGTTGCGCGTACGGCGCGCCTTGATGCCCTGGCGGATCCACACTTCTTCCTGCGCAAGCTTGCGATCGAAGTGCGCGTTCGCCTGCGCTTCGGCATGTGCGCGCTCTTCGCGACGACGCAGGTAATTGTCGTAATCGCCTGGCCAGCTGGTGACATTGCCGCGATCGATCTCGACGATGCGCGTGGCCAGCGCGCGCAGGAAACGGCGATCGTGCGTGACAAAAACGAGACTGCCGGCGAAACCGAGCAGCAATTGCTCGAGCCAAGCGATCGCTTCGATATCGAGATGATTGGTCGGCTCGTCGAGCAGCAGCACGTCGGGTTCGAGCACGAGCGCACGCGCGAGCAGCACTCGACGCTTCATGCCGCCCGACAAGGACGCGAAGTCGTCCTCTTCGGGCAATTGCAGGCGCGTGAGCACGTTGGTCACTCGCTGGTCGATATTCCAGCCGCGCTCGGCATCGATGCGAGCTTGGATTGCAGCGAGCGCATCGGTGTTGCCTTTCTGGTCCAGATGATGGGAAAGATGATGGAATTCTGCGAGCAGCGCGCCGATATGTCCGAGAGCGCCGGCGACCACATCGAAAACCGGTCCCGCGACATCCTGCGGAACCTCCTGCGCAAGGCGCGCAATACGCACGTCGCCTTGCACGCGAACTTCGCCCGCATCCGCGCGGATTTCGCCGGCAATGAGTCGGAGCAATGTCGATTTTCCGGCGCCGTTGCGCCCGACGACGCAGATGCGCTCGCCGCGCTCGATCGCAAGATCCGCGTGTTCGATCAGCAGCGGGCCGCCGACCGAATAGTCGACGTTGACGAGATTGACAAGAGACATTGTGCTGGCGACTTTTCCTTAGCAGCCTATTGTGCCGCGTTCCTGCGTCGCCGTTTTCGAAAAAATTGTCCAGCGCGCGTCACGCGGCCTGCAATGCCGGGTTGCCGCGCCGAACCGACACCGCGCGCTCGATCACTTCATAGCCCGCGTCGGCGTGATGGGCCTGTTCGCTCAAGAGGCGCCGATACGCGCGTGCGCGCGGCAAACCTTGATACAAACCCAGAATGTGCCGGCTGATGTGCTGCAGACGATCGCCGCGCGCGAGGTGCGCCTCGACGTAAGGACGCAGGCGCGCCAGCACGTCGTCGCGATGGGGCAAAGGCGTCGCGAAAAGTTCGTGCTCGATTTCGGCAAGCCGGTACGGATCGTGGTAGGCCGTGCGACCGAGCATCACGCCGTCGATATGCCGCAGATGCTCGCGGACTTCATCGACGGTCCCGACGCCGCCGTTGACGACGATCGTCAAATCCGGAAATTCGCGCTTCAGCCGGTACACGCGCTGGTAGTTGAGCGGTGGGATGTCGCGATTTTCCTTCGGCGAAAGTCCTTCGAGCCATGCCTTGCGCGCGTGTACGACGAAAACGTTGCAGCCGGTTGCACGCACGGTTTCGATGAAATGCTCGAGGTCGGCGTACTCGTCCTGCTCGTCGACGCCGAGCCGGCACTTGACCGTCACCGGGATCGATACCGCCGCGCGCATCGCGGCGATGCAATCGGCGACGAGAACCGGCTCGCGCATCAGGCACGCGCCGAAACGGCCCGACTGCACACGGTCCGACGGACATCCGACGTTGAGATTGATCTCGTCGTAGCCGATGTCCGCGCCGACACGCGCTGCCATCGCCAGTTCGCGCGGATCCGCGCCGCCGAGCTGCAGCGCGACCGGATGCTCGGCCGGATCGAAGCCGAGCAGGCGCGCGCGATCACCATGGAGCACCGCGGGCGCAGTCACCATCTCGGTGTACAGCCGCGCGCTCGGTGAAAGCAGCCGATGGAAGTACCGGCAATGGCGATCGGTCCAATCCATCATCGGAGCGACACAATGACGCCACCGACCGGCTTCGCCGCTGCTATTGGGTGCCGATGGGTTTTCCGCGACTACCGACATCCCGGCTCTTTCCTGCGCATTCCATGAACCTACTGTACCAACGGTGCAGAACGGAAGCAGCGTTCACGGCCCGTGGCGCGATTCTGCGAGCCTGATAAGGTTTCGCGGCTTCTACATCGTGCAGAAACTTGGCTTTGCGTAACCCCGCTGGCCACCCGTCGTCGTTCCAGCTTCTGGACAACCGCCGGGAGAAGCCGCGATGACGACCGCGAAGAGGATGCACGGACACTCACTGAACTGGCTGCGGATCAGCGCCTGGAGCGGCAGTTTCACGGCGCACATCGTGATCCTGCTGCTCGTGTTGTTGCCGTTGACGGTGCCGGCGACTCGCGAGCAGGCGACGACGATCGTTGCGCGCACGATCGAACAGACGTCTCCGCCTGTGTTTCCCGAGCCGCCGCCGCCGCAGATTCCGCATCGCGCGCATACGACGCCGGTGCGTGCGGTGCCGCCGACAATCCCACTCGTGCAATCGTCCGGTTCGATCGCAGCAACCGTTGCGCTGACCGATCCGGCGCCTGTTGATGATGCGTCGTCGCCGAGCGCAGATATCGGATCCGGCGGCGCTTCGCAGATACTCGCTTACGCATCGCCGCTGCACCCGCGATATCCGCCCGCATCGATGCGCGCCCACGAACAGGGCATCGTGATGCTGCGCGTGCTCGTAGACGAAACCGGATTTCCCGAACGCGTCGAGATCGCGCGCAGCTCAGGACATGCACTGCTCGATGCCGCCGCGGAGGAAAGCGTGCGTCACGCGCGGTTCCGACCGGTCATGCGAAACGGTCGAGCGATATCCGCATGGGGCACCGTGCCGATCGAATTCCGGCTCGATCGCGGATAGCGCGCCGGACTGGCGATCGGACGCGACGCTTGCGCGCGACACGCTCGCGCTCGGGTAGAGTAGACCGCTCGGCGGCGCGCTTCGCGCCGCATCATGGCGGCGCGCGACGCATGGACATCCACAGCCTCTGGTACGTGCTGGCCGCGATCCTGATCGTGATCGGATTCATCGGCGCGGTGCTGCCGGCGCTGCCCGGCACACCGCTTGTATTCGCGGGCATGTTCATCGCGGCATGGGCCGACGGGTTTCGGCACGTTGGACTCTGGATGTTGATCGGACTCGGCGTGTTGACCGTCATCGCGATCGGCGTCGATTTCCTCGCTGGACTCGCCGGCGCAAAGCGCGTCGGTGCGAGTCGCCTCGCGCTGATCGGCGCCGCCGTCGGGACGCTGGTCGGCCTCTTCTTCGGCGTGGTCGGTCTCCTGCTCGGCCCGTTCGTCGGCGCGCTGATCGGCGAGCTCTTCGCCGGCGGCACACTTCATCGCGCAGCGAATGTCGGAGTCGGCGCTTGGATCGGATTTCTCGTCGGTACCGTGCTGAAGCTCGGCGTGTGCTTCGCGATGCTCGGGCTGTTCGCGCTCGCGTTCATCGCAAACTGATCCGTCAGAGCCCTTCTAGTCCGCTGCGGAAAGATGCGCGATGGCGGCCTCGCCGCGCTCGCGATCGCGGTCGTCGAACGGCGTGATTTGCACCGTATCGATCGTTCCGGCGTCGATGCAGCGCACGTTGACGTCGACGCCATCGGGATTCGATCGCGGAATGTAGAAACTCTTGACTCCGCAGTAACGGCAGAACCGATGCTTCGCCGCACCGGTATTGAACGTGTATTCGGCGAGCGCGTCAGCCCCGGAAACGAGTCGAAAACGCGTCGCGGTAACGATCAGATGCAAGAATCCGCTCATCCGGCAGATCGAGCAGTTGCAATCGAGCGCTTCGATGCGCGCCGGCGCGTCGACTTCGAAGCGAACGCGCCCGCAGTGGCACCCGCCGCGATGCGTGACTAGGCCGTTGGTCATGGCACTTCCTCGGGATGCACCCATTTTCGCGCATCGCGTCGCGCGTTGGAAAGCGTCGTCGTCTGCCTGATCTGCCGCGCCGTGCGATGAGTCGTTGCCTCGCGTCGACGAGTTCGGGCCCGCATCACCTTTGGCACATAGTGAAACGGCACGCACCGGGTAGCGTGCGCTATCCCGGAAGGAGGCTGCCATGTCGACCCGTCGCGCATTCGCTTTCGCACTCGCTGCGACTCTCACGTTCGCGAGCAACGCATTCCCCGCCGGCAAGCCGGCTGCAAGCGCCACGCCCGACTGGATCGCGCGCAGCAACGCCGATGCGCAACCACTGCTCAAGGTATTCGGCGACTTCGGTCCCGAATTCGCCGCACGGCTCGGCGTCAAAGGCTACGACGATCGCGTCTCGTCGTTTCCGCTCGACGCCGGCCCGCGTTTCCGACAGGCAATCGGAGAAGCGCGCGACGGACTCAAGGCCAAATTCGCGCAGGAGAAAGATCCGCAGGTGCAGCAGGATCTCAAGATCATGATCGAAACGACTTCGCTGCAGATCGATACGAGCCTGCTCAACGAAAAATATCTTCTGCCTTACACGAACGTTGGCCAGACGATCTTCTTCGGCGAGTTCAACCTTTTGCAGGATCAGGTCGATGCGAAGCGCAGGCCAAGCGCGCTGGCGCGGCTCAAGCGCTACACCGGTCTGGAAAACGGCTACACGCCGGTGACGACGCAGGCCAAAGCGCAATTCGAAAAGGTCATGGGCGACAAGAAACTGCTGGGGCCGTTCAAGGGCCAGGTCGATCAGGACCTTTCCAACACGGCGAGCTATGTCGACGGCATCCGCAAGCTTTATGCGAAGTACAAGATCGGCGGTGCGGACAAGGCACTCGACGCGCTCGATGCGCAACTCAAGGATTACGACGCCTGGATCAAGAGCACGGTCATGCCGCTCGCACGCGACGACTTCAAGCTGCCGCCCGAGCTCTACGCCGACAATCTCAAGAACGTTGGCCTCGACATCGCGCCGGACGACTTGATCCACAAGGCCGAGCTTGCATACGCCGAAATCCGCAACGAAATGCGCGCGATCGCGCCGCTCGTCGCGAAGGAACACCACATCGAATCCAGCGACTACCGCGACGTGATCCGCGCGCTGAAGAAAGACCAGATGCCGCGCGACAAGATCGAGCCGACGTACCACGAAGTCATCGGCAAGATCGAGGACATCATCCGCCGCGAGCACATCGTGACACTGCCCGAACGCGCGATGCTGATGCGCGTCGCTTCGGAGGCCGAAACCGCCGCGCAGCCCGCACCGCACATGGATCCGCCGCCGCTGATCGGCAACAAGGGCGAGCGCGGAACGTTCGTTCTGACGCTCGGCAATCCGAGCACCGGCGGCAACGCGGCCGAGAGCTACGACGACTTCAATCACGAATTCGGCACGTGGACGCTCACCGCGCACGAAGGCCGTCCGGGTCACGAGCTGCAGTTCTCGGCGATGGTCGAGCGCGGCGTGTCGCTTGCGCGCAGCCTGTTCGCGTTCAACAGCGTCAACGTCGAAGGCTGGGCGCTTTACTCCGAAGCGGAAATGAAGCCGTTTGAACCGCTGGAAGGTCAGCTTTTCGCGTTGCAGGCACGCTTGCAGCGCGCGGCGCGCGCCATCCTCGATCCGATGGTGAATCTCGGCCGCATCAGCCCCGAACGCGCCAAGGAAGTGCTGACCGATGAAGTCGTGCTTTCGCCTGCGTACGCGCGCCAGGAAATCGACCGCTACACGTTCCGGGCGCCCGGCCAGGCGACGAGTTATTTCTACGGCTACACCAAGCTCATGGAACTGCGCGCCGAAACCGAGATCAAGCTGGGCAAGAAATTCAATCGCCAGGCGTTCAACGATTTCGTGATCGGCCAGGGCTTGCTGCCGCCGCCGCTGCTGCGCGATGCGGTCGAAACGAGCTTTATTCCCGAGCAGAGCAAATAACTCTCGCCGGGCGGACGCAGCACGCGTTCGCCCGGCGTGGCCGGACGTATTACCGCGCGGGCGGTGCGGCTTGCGCTCCGCGATGATGATGCACGATCAGCCAGACGATACCGACCACGAGCAGCAGCGGCAGCGTCGCATGGAGGATCGCGATTCCAAAAGCCAGCGCAAGCCCGAACGTGGCGAGCATCAACGGCAGCGCCAGAACAATGAGCAGCAGCCAACCGATCACCCGAAACACGATTCCCGCCACGGCCGCGAACAGCGACAGCGCGAGGACGATCGCACCGATGACGAGAAACGCCGGCAAGAGCGCGGCTCCGAACGCGAGAACGACGAGAGCCGCAATGGCGGCGAACACGGAAAACAAACCGAAGGCCATGACGAAACCTCCATTCGACGCGCGAACAGGTTGGTCCCGGCTCGCGTTCGCGGCCAGTGCGGAAGGTCACACGTAGCGCCGAGACCGCCTCGGCGGAGTGGCCGCGTTCCTGCGCCCGCGGCCTCGGGCGCTACTGCAGCGATCGCTTTCACCACGGCTGTCGCGGGATCCCCGTAAGCTATCGGACATCGCGCCCGCGGAGCCAGCCATGGCCCAACTCGACGTGCTGATCCATTTGCGCAACACCGCCGCGACGACGTCGGCCGTTCGACTCGGTCTTGCGCTGGCCGAGCGTCTTGGCGCGTGGACGACCGGAATCCATGTCGTCGCCGTCGCGCCCGCTGCGTTCGTCTCGCCCGAAGCTGTCGCGCTGCAAGTTCACGAGGCCGACGAAATGGTTGAATCGGCGAAGGCCCGCAAGGACTGGTGGCAGGGCGAACTCACCGCGCGCCGGCTCGAAGGCGAATGGCAAGTCTCGCAAGGCGACACCGTCGAAGTGCTGTGCCATGCCGCGCGCTGGAGCGATCTCGTCGTCGTCGAGCGACCGCAACTCAATCCGGATGCACCGACCGGCTGGGGCGTCGTTTCGCGCACGGTGTTTGGCTCGTCCGCCCCGGTAGTCGTGGTGCCGGAATCGGCGACTCTCGAGCACACCGCGGCTCACGTCGTCATCGGATGGAACCGCAGCCGCGAAGCCGTGCTCGCGATCCGTGGCGCGCTGCCGTTGCTGCGCCTCGCCGATCGCGTCACCGTGCTTGAAGGCGATCCGGTCGAAAACCCTTTCGGCCTGCGCCATTTGCCGCAACTCGATCTCCGCGCCTGGCTCGCGCGTCATGGCGTAAGCGCCGAATTCCGCCCGTTCAAACCGCCCGCGAAGGAACGCGGCTCGGC
>DASYJJ010000450.1:0-2668 GCA_035996605.1 Rhodanobacteraceae bacterium | reverse complement strand
TTTCTCGTCGACGTATTGCGTATCGAACTTCATCATGATCTCGCGGCGGATTTCTTCGATCGGCTTCTGCGCCGAGCCCGGCTCGTTCTTGACCATCTCCATCGCTTTCAGCACGCCGAAGTACTCGATATACATCGGCATCAGACGCATCACCATGTATGCGAAGAAGCCAAGGACGCAGAGCACGACAAGAAACCCGATCAGCGTGATTCCGCGTGTATTGCGCTGCATGTTCATGCTGTTCCCCCATTGCGTCGTTTAAGCGGCCGGAAGCGGCTTATTTGATCAATGTTCCGATGCGGCCGAAGTCGATCCCGTTATCCCAGTTCATCCAGATGATGAGCGCCTTGCCGACCAGGTTCGCCTCCGGGACATAGCCCCAGAACCGGCTGTCGAGGCTATTATCTCGATTATCGCCCATCGCGAAGTAGTAACCATCCGGCACTTTCCACGTTCCCTCGTGCCCGATCTGTAGTTGCGGCAGCTCCATGATACGGTGATCGACGCTCTCGAGCTGCTCCAGCTTCACCTGCGCACCGGTCATGCGGTTGGTCGGTTCCGACGGCCCGGTATAGGGTCCGAGGTAGCTTTCCGCGATTTCCTTGCCGTTGATGTAAAGCGTCTTGTTGCGATACGTGATCTCGTCGCCGGGCAGTCCGATCACGCGCTTGATGTAGTCCTCTTTCGGATTCTCGGGATAGCGAAACACGAACACATCGCCGCGTTTGGGCTCGCCAATCGCAAGGATTTTCGTGTTGAGAACCGGCAGGCGAAGGCCATAGGCAAACTTGTTCACCAGGATGAAATCGCCTACGAGGAGCGTCGGCATCATCGACCCGGATGGGATCTTGAACGGTTCGGCGATGAACGAGCGGAACAGCAGGATCAAGAGCAGGACGGGGAAGAACGATCGCGCGTACTCGGTGATGACGGGCTCGCGCAGCGCCTCTTCGGCACGTGTCTTGCGCTCGGTCGCTGGCAGCGAGCTCATATTCTCGAGCGCCGCGGCACGTCGGCGGCGCACCGGCGCCAACAGCAGGCGGTCGGCCAGCCACAGCACTCCGGTGACGGCGGTGAGAATGACCAGCAACAGGGCAAAATCGAAATCCATCATCGTTCCTTGGTTTACGTCGGCGCGAAATCGCGCCAGCTATTTGCTGTCCGCCTGGAGAACGGCGAGGAAGGCCTCCTGCGGAATCTCGACGCGGCCGACCTGTTTCATGCGCTTCTTGCCTTCCTTCTGCTTCTCCAGAAGCTTGCGTTTGCGCGTGACGTCGCCGCCGTAGCATTTGGCCAGCACGTTCTTGCGCAGCGCCTTGACCGTTGAGCGCGCAATCACCTGCGCGCCGATCGCAGCCTGGATCGCCACATCGAATTGTTGGCGTGGAATCAGATCCTTCATGCGCTCGACGAGCTCGCGTCCGCGTCTGTCCGCGAGCGAGCGATGCACGATGAGGCTGAGTGCGTCGACCCGATCGCCATTGATCAGCACGTCCAGGCGCACGAACGGACCCGCATCGAAGCGTTCGAAGTGATAGTCCATCGAAGCGTACCCGCGCGACACGGATTTCAGTCTGTCGAAAAAATCCAGCACGACTTCGGCGAGCGGCAACTCGTAGCTGATCTGCACCTGCGTCGCGAGATAGTGGATCGAGCGCTGCACGCCGCGCTTTTCCTCGCAGAGCTTGATCACATTGCCGACGTAATCGGGCGGCGTCAGGATATTCGCGACGATGATGGGTTCCCGGATTTCCTGAACGTTCTGCGCGGGCGGCAGCTTGGCGGGGTTGTCGAGCTGCATGACGGAGCCGTCGGTCTGCAGCACTTCATAGACGACCGTCGGCGCCGTGCTGATCAGGTTGAGATCGTATTCGCGTTCGAGTCGCTCCTGCACGATGTCCATGTGCAGGAGGCCAAGGAAACCGCAGCGGAAACCGAATCCCATCGCTTCGGAAGTTTCCGGCTCGAAAGAAAGCGACGCGTCGTTGAGCTTGAGCTTTTCGAGCGCCTCGCGCACGGCCGGATAGTCGTCCGCGACGACCGGAAAGAGTCCCGCGAATACGCGCGGCTGCACCTTCTGAAAACCGGGCAGCGGATGCGACGCGGGAGCACGCGCCTGGGTCAGCGTGTCGCCGACCGGCGCGCCGTGAACGTCCTTGATCGCGGCCGTGACCCAGCCCACTTCACCGGCGCCGAGCTTCCCGAGCGGTGTTCGCTTGGGCGTGAACACGCCAACCTGATCGACCTCGTGCGCGCGGCCGGTAGACATCACCAGAATCTTGTCGCGCGGCTTGATCTCGCCTTGCATCACGCGCACCAGCGAGACCACGCCGAGATAATTGTCGAACCACGAGTCGATGATGAGCGCCTGCAGCTTGTCGGTGTCGCGCGGCTTCGGCGGCGGAATGCGCGCGACGATGGCCTCGAGCACGGCCTCGACGTTCTCGCCGGTCTTCGCGCTGATCGCGATCGCGTCGTCCGCATGGATGCCGATGACGGCCTCTATTTCCTGTTTGGTGCGCTCGACGTCTGCGGTAGGCAGGTCGATCTTGTTGAGCACCGGCACGACTTCGAGCCCCATCTCGATCGCGGTATAGCAGTTGGCGACCGACTGCGCCTCGACGCCCTGCGCCGCATCGACGACGAGCAAGGCGCCCTCGCACGCGGC
>DASYJJ010000449.1:0-1623 GCA_035996605.1 Rhodanobacteraceae bacterium | reverse complement strand
GCGTGCATCCCCACGAGGAGATCGGCCAGCTGCCGCCCGCATTTCGCGTGGTCGCGGCGCCGGGGTTCACGGTCCCCGGGATCGATGCCGAACGGCATCTGATCGTGATGGAACGCACATGACCCGGATCATCTCCGTCGCGAACCAGAAGGGTGGCGTGGGCAAGACGACGACGACCGTGAATCTCGCCGCGAGTCTCGCCGCGATGAAGCGGAGGGTTCTTCTTGTCGATCTCGATCCGCAAGGCAACGCGACGACGGGCGCAGGTGTCGACAAGCGTGCCCGCGCTTCCACCGTCTACCAGGTGCTGCTCGGCGAAAAGACGATCGCCGAAGTGCGGACCGCATCGACGTCGGGCGGCTTCGATCTCGTCCCGGCGAACCGCGAGCTCGCCGGCGCGGAGGTCGAGCTGGTCGAGCTGCCCGAGCGCGAAACGCGGCTCAAGGACGCGCTCGCCGACGCGTTGCAGCAGATGCGTTCGGCGATCAGCTCGGTTGCGCGCGACTACGACTTCATCCTGCTCGACTGTCCGCCGTCGCTGTCGCTGCTGACGCTGAACGGGCTTTGCGCGGCCGACTCCGTATTGATTCCGATGCAGTGCGAGTACTACGCGCTCGAAGGACTCTCCGATCTCGTTCAGACCGTAAAGAAGGTGCGCGCGCACCTGAACCCGCGTCTCGAGATCGAAGGGATCCTGCGCACGATGTTCGACCCGCGCAACACGCTCGCGCTCAATGTGTCCGCCGAGCTCGAGAAGCATTTCGGCAACAAGCTCTATCACACGGTGATCCCGCGCAACATCCGCCTCGCCGAAGCGCCGTCGCACGGCATCCCGGCGCTACATCTCGACAAGAATTCGAAGGGCGCGCTCGCGTATCTGGCGCTCGCCGGCGAGATGCTGCGGCGAATGGAGGCGGCCGCCGCCGCTTCTGCCGCAGCGACGGTGTCGTCCTGATGGACGCGTGCGCGCACAGGGAGATGCTTCGATGATTCGACCCAAGGGACTCGGCCGCGGCCTCGATGCGTTGTTGGCCGGTGTCGACAAAGCCGAGCCAACCGATGCGCTGCAGACGATTGCGATCGACCGCGTGCAGCCGGGCAAGTATCAGCCGCGCACCCAGATGAACGACGCCGCGCTCGAGGAGCTCGCCGCGTCGATTCGCGAGCATGGCGTCATGCAACCGATCCTGGTGCGGCCCATCGACGGCGGGCGATTCGAGATCGTGGCCGGCGAGAGACGCTGGCGCGCGGCGAAGCGCGCGGGGCTCGCGGAGGTCCCCGCTCTCGTGAAGGCGGTGCCCGATCAATCGGCGCTTGCGATGGCCTTGATCGAAAACATCCAGCGCGAGGATTTGAATCCGCTCGAGCAGGCCAACGGACTTCAGCGGCTCATCGACGAATTCGGCATGACCCACGAAGCCGCGGCAAAGGCGGTCGGACGCTCACGCAGCGCCGTCACGAATTTGCTGCGCCTGCGCGAGCTTGCGAAACCGGTGCAGGCGTATCTGATGCATGGACAGATCGACATGGGACATGCACGCGCGCTGCTCGCGCTCGCTGCCGGTCAGCAGACCGCGGCAGCGGCACGCGTGGTGGCGCAGGGACTATCGGTGCGTGAAACGG
>DASYJJ010000448.1:0-3151 GCA_035996605.1 Rhodanobacteraceae bacterium | reverse complement strand
CGACACGATCGGCTTGCCCTCGGCGTCCTTGAGCACGCCGGCGCCCTGCCCGATCAACGCGGTGGTGTCACGATCAAGCACCGAGTTGAGCTCGGTCAGCGCACCGGATCGGAGGATGATCGCGGTGTCGTCGGAACCGGTTTCCTTCATCGTCGACTGGAAACCGTCGCCGAGAGCAAGCAGCGCGACGAGCACACCCACCACGCCGGCAATGCCGACGACAACCACAGACGATGAGCCGATGCGCTGCGGCAACGTCGATATGCCGACCCACGTGACTGACCACGCCTGACGACCGCTGCGCGTGAATGCCATCCACGCAACGAGTGCCAATACCAGCACGATCAGCAAAGGCCACGGCAGCAGCATCAGCACGATCACGCCGATGATCGCGAGCAGACCGAGTCCAAGGCCGAGCAAGAATCTCTTGAATCCGCGCATCAGCGTTCTCCTCAGCGTCCGGCCAGCGCATCGACGATGCGAAGGCGCATGCCGCGTAGCGCCGGCAACGCGCCGACGACGAGTCCTATCACGAGCATCAGCGCAATCCCGCGAAGCCATATCGATGCGCCGACGGGAGTCATCGGAATCGTGCTGCCGAGCGAAACGCGCAACCCGCCGACGACGACGGCGGCAATCGCAAGTCCGATCAGTCCGCCGAGCGCAATCAGCAGAACCGCTTCGGCGAGCACGAGACCGAGCACGTTCGTGCTGGTGAAACCGAGTGTCTTCAAGACGGCGAGCTCGGGAATGCGTTCGCGCACTGCCTGCGCCATGGTGTTGCCGGTCAAGAGGATCAGCGTGAAGAACACCGCCGCCATGATCGCGCCGACGATGAGGCCGATGTCGGCAAACTGGCTCACGAACGCGACGTTGAACGCCTGCTCGGTCTGCGTCTTGGTCTCGTGGTCCGAATTCGCGGACAGCGAGTCGACGCCCTTGGCGATCGCGTCACCCTGATTGCGATCGGTGAGACGCTCGATGTACCACCCGATGTTGCCAGTGCCGAACTGGCGCGCTTCGTCGAAATAGTCCCAATTGAAGAACAGGACGTTCTCCTGATTTTTCTGTTTGGGATCCTTGTAGATGCCGACCAGGTCGAAGGTCCAGGCGTTGTTGCCGTCCTTCTGCGGAAAAATCGTCGCGTTGAGCGGAATCTTGTCGCCGATCTTCCAGCCGAATTTCTTTGCCAGCTCCTCGCCGACGACGGCGCCGGTGCGCGTCGTGTTGAACGCCTGGCGCTGGTCCGCCGGCAGCTCGAACTCCGGAAAGAGATCGAAGAAGTTCGGACTTACGGCCTCGTTCGGGAAAAAATTCTTCGGATCCTGATACACGCCGCCGAACCAGTTCGCGTAGGCGACGTCCTTGACGCCCGGAATAGCCTGGATGCGCGGCAGCAGACTCTTGGGCAGCTGCATCGTGAAACTGATCTTAGAGATCGTCACCAGGCGATCGACGCCGGCGACGCTGTTGCCGGCCTCGGCGAAGGCGCTACGCACCGAGTCGAGTAAGCCGAACAGCAGGAACGCGGCGAGCACGGACAGCAGCGTGAACATCGTGCGCGTCTTGCGGCGAAACAGTGCGGCCCAGATGAGATGGAAATATTTCATGGCGACCTCGCTTGTTCCTGTCTTTCACTTCTCCCGCTTGCTGGAGAAGTCGACCCGTCAGGGCCGGATGAGCGGCCTAGCTAGAACTGCCCTCACCCCAACCCTCTCACGCGGAGCGGGAAAGGGAGTGCTTGTGTTTCAGGCGACGACGTGTTGTTCGACGAGCGTGCCTTTGTCCAAATGCAGCGTATGCCGTGCGTGCTCTGCTGCTTTCGGATCGTGCGTAACCATGATGATCGTCTTGCCGTGATCGCGGTTCAGCATTTGCAGAAGTCCGAGCACGTCCTCGGCCGATTGCCGATCGAGATCGCCGGTCGGCTCGTCGCAGACCAGCAGATCGGGATCCGAAACGATCGCGCGCGCGATTGCGACGCGCTGCTGCTGTCCGCCGGAAAGTTCGGTCGGCTTGTGCGAGGCGCGGTCGGCGAGCCCAACGAGCTGCAGGGCAATGCCCGCATTGCGCTTGCGTTCCGCGGCGGACAGTTTGGTCAGAAGCAGCGGCAATTCGACGTTCTTCTGCGCCGACAGCATCGGCAGCAGGTTGTAGAACTGGAACACGAAGCCCACGTGCGACGAGCGCCATTTCGCGAGCGCGCCTTCGCCGAGCGTGTCGATTCGCTCGCCACCGACGGTGATGCTGCCATCGGTGGGCGAATCGAGTCCGCCGATCAGATTGAGCAAGGTCGTCTTGCCCGAGCCCGAAGGGCCCATCAGCGCGAAGAAGTCGCCTTTGGCGATATCGAGGTCGATGTGATGCAGCACCTCGACCTTCTGCTTGCCGCGCTCGTAGACCTTGCTGACGTTGCGGATCTCAACCAATGCGCTCATGCGATTCCTCCGATGGCTGCTTTCAATCGCTTGTTCCGCTAGCGAATATGTACTTCTCCGCTCGCGACTCTGACGTCTCCGCTTGCGGTTCACACTTCTCCCGCTCGCCACTCTCACTTCGGCCGCTGCGGTTCTTACTTCTCCCGCTTGCGGGAGAAGTCGGCCCGAAAGGGCCGGATGAGGGAACGCTGGTTCGCGGCATCAAAAAAAAAACAGGAAGCCTCAACTGTCGAACCCGATTTCCCTCACCCTACCCTCTCCCGCAAGCGGGAGAGGGGAAAGTCCCGAACCTTCTCCCGTACTACGCGGCTACTTCTTGATCGTGACGCGCGAACCGTCGCTCATATCGGCGGGCACGTCGCGCACGACGCGCGTGCCGCCCGCGATGCCCTCGACCAGTCGCAGCTCGCCCATCGTCTGGCCCGGCATCACGGTGCGCAGCCGCGCCTTGTCGCCGTCGATCGAGAATACCGCGCTCTTGCCGTCGCGCTGCACGATGCTCGTCGCCGGTACCAGAACGCCTTTCAGCGGTGGCGCTGCCTGCGCGCCGGGTTTCGGCGCCTCCTCGAGGAACGATACGCGTACGCCCATGTCCGGAACGATGCGCGCATCTTTCTGATCCATCGCGACGCGCACCTTCACGGTCGCCTTGCTGCGATCGGCCGTCGGAATGATCGCAATCACGTGACCGGGAATCTTCCAGTCCGGATATG
>DASYJJ010000447.1:0-12504 GCA_035996605.1 Rhodanobacteraceae bacterium | reverse complement strand
TGTCCGCGTCGATCCGTCGGGGCCGTGGACGCTGCAGCGCGACGATGATGCGCACTTCGTCGCGACGTTGTCGCTGGATCCTTCGAGCGAGCAGCGCGAATCGCTCGACAATCTCGTCGGCATGCTGGCTGTGCTCTTGGGCTACGGCGTCGCGCTGCTGCTCGCGGTCTATTGGGCGCTGCGCCGGACGCTGGCGCCGCTGCAGCCGATCCAGCAGGCGATCGAGCGATATGAGCGCGATGATTTTGCGTATCGATTGCCGGCATTGCCGTTCGCTGAAATGGATCGCATCGGGCGAGCTCTGAATCATCTCGCGGCGACATTGTCGAGCGCGCGCGAAGCGCGGCGCGTGGTCAGCCTCAAGCTGGTGTCATCGCAGGAAGTAGAACGAGCACGCATCGCGCGCGAGCTGCACGACGAATTCGGCCAGACGCTGACCGCGATGCGCGCGGACGTGGCGTGGCTTGCACATCACACCGCGGCGATGCCGGAGCTTCGCGAAATCATCGGTGGACTCGCGCGGCACTGCGAGCGCTTCCACGGCCAGGTGCGCGATCTCTTACGCGAGCTGCGGCCGCAGAAGAGCGATCTTGGTGCGACCGGCATTCCGTTGCGGCGACTGCTCGAGGATCTCGTGCAGAGCTGGCGCGAACGGCCGGGTCAGCGCGCCGACTATTCGCTCCGCTACGAGCTCGGCGAGCGCGACGTGCCCGACGATCTTGCGCTCGTGCTGTACCGACTCACGCAGGAAGCGCTGACCAACGCGGCGCGTCACGCGGATGCCGCGCGTGTCGGCGTGCGCGTCGGTGCGCGCACAAGCGGCGGTGTCGAGTGGTGCGTCGAGGACGACGGCATCGGGCTCGACTCGACCGACAGCGCGCCGCATCGCGGCAATGGTCTCGACGGCATGCGCGAGCGCGTGTGGGCGTACGGCGGCGAGATCGAAATGGGTCCGTCGGCGAGCCATGCGGCGCATCGCACGGGCTTGCGCCTGCGCGCGTATTTTCCCGTGCCCTCACGCGTCGACGCCTGAAACTCAGTTCGGCTGCGTCTCCAGCCGCAACGGCAGCAAGCCGTGCGCTTCGGCGTACCGATACATCTCGAGCGACGAGGCGAGCCCGGTTTTTTGACGGATCGCGGTTTGATAGTTCGCGATCGTTTTCGCACTGAGGCAACGCGACGTGGCGATGTCTTCGACGCTGTCGCCGCGCACCAGCATCAAGAAGATCTCGAACTCGCGCGAAGAGAGTGCGTCGTGCGGCGCGTCCGTACGGTTCTCATCGGGCAGCGCGCGCGCGACATCCGGTGAAATGGGTTTGCCGCCGGCGGCTACTTCGTGGACCGCTGCGATGAGTGATTCCGGCGGGCTGCTCTTGGTAATGTAGCCGGCGGCGCCGATGCGCAGCGTCTGCGCGGCGAGATCGGCGCTCTCGTGCATCGTGAAGATCAGTACGCGCAGCCCGGGCACGCGCTGACGCAGGCGTTGCAGCGTCGCGAGGCCACCGTGGCCCGGCATCGTCAGGTCGAGGATCAGAATGTCGGCCGCGTTCGAGGAAAGCCAGCGATACGCGCTCTCGCCATCGCCGAATTCGGCGACGATTCGCATGCGCTCGTCGAGCTCGAGCAGCCGTCGGTAACCGGTCCTGACGACCGCATGGTCATCGGCGATCGCGATGCGCAACGGCAGAGCAATCTTGTCGTTTCGCTTTGCACTGTGCGTGCCCGCGCTGGGCGAGCCGTCGTGTGCGGACGCAGGCGGAACTGGAAATTCCATGAGAGAGAAGAGCGTATCCGCCACGCTCGGCGGATACGCCTTCAACCGATGTCAGGCCTTCAGAGCGCCCGACAACTTGGCCGTGTTCGTCGCGATCGCATCCATCAAAGGCGGTGACAGGCAGTCGTACGGCGCGAGGCCGAGCTCTGTGAGCCTTCCGCGCACCGCGCCCATGTTATTCGGATCGGCGCCGGCTTCGATGATCGAGGAGACGAATGCCGCGAACGTCGGCTCCGCCCAGCCCGATTCCTTCGACAATTCGGTGTGCACGAAATCAAGGCCGTAGAACGCGTGCTTGGTGTTCTCGATGCGGCCGTACATGTGCGTGCCGCAATCCTTGCACGCGAACCGGACGATGGTCTTGGTCGGATCGACCGGCGCCAGCTTGTTGCCGTTCTCGGTCACCTTGACCTTGTCCTTCGACACGACCGCGATCTGCGAGAACAGGACGCCCTTCGGACGCCAGCACTGCGTGCAGCCGCAGACGTGGTTGTGCGCGGTCTGCGAACTGATCTCGACCTTGACCGGATTCGTCGTGCATTTGCACGCGAGCGTACCGCCCTTGAAATCCGCCGAACCTTTCTTGACGCCGTTGTCGACCGCTGGATGAATTGCAACAGCCATGTGAGTCTCCTGTTTCTATCAATCGCCGCCGACTGCGGCATGTCTCACGAACGTGATGTCTCGGCGCGGCAGATGCTGCTGTCGCGTACTCAGTACCTGATTACAGAACGGATCACCTTGCCTTCGTGCATCAGATCGAACGCATGGTTGATCTGGTCGAGCGGCAGCACCTCGGTGATGAATTCATCGATCTTGAGCTGTCCGTTCATGTAGTTTTCGACGTAGCCCGGCAGTTGCGTGCGGCCCTTGACGCCGCCGAATGCGGAGCCGCGCCAGACGCGGCCCGTAACGAGCTGGAACGGACGCGTGGAAATTTCCTGGCCGGCGCCGGCGACGCCGATGATCGTCGATTCGCCCCAGCCTTTGTGGCAGCACTCGAGCGCGGAGCGCATGACCTTGACGTTGCCGATGCACTCGAACGAATAGTCGACGCCGCCATCGGTCATGTCGACGATGACTTGCTGGATCGGCGTGTCCTTGTAGTCGGCGGGGTTGACGAAGTCCGTCGCGCCCATCGCCTTGGCCATTTCCCACTTCGACGGATTCATGTCGACCGCGATGATGCGCGCGGCCTTGGCCATCACCGCGCCTTGCACGACCGCGAGGCCGATGCCGCCGAGACCGAATATGGCGACCGTCGAGCCGGGCTGCACTTTCGCCGTGTTGAGCACCGCGCCGATGCCCGTGGTGATACCGCAGCCGAGCAGGCAGACCTTGTCGAGCGGCGCCTTCGGATTGATTTTCGCAAGCGCGATTTCCGGCACCACGGTGTATTCGGAAAACGTGCTGGTGCCCATGTAATGCAGAATCTGTTTGCCGTCTTTGGAGAAGCGCGAGGTTCCATCCGGCATCAGGCCTTTGCCTTGCGTCACGCGGATCGCCTGGCAGAGATTGGTCTTGCCGGATTTGCAGAACGCGCATGCGCCGCACTCGGGCGTGTACAACGGAATCACGTGGTCGCCGGGTTTGACGCTCGTCACACCAGGGCCGACTTCCTGCACGATGCCGCCGCCTTCGTGGCCGAGAATGACCGGGAACAGGCCTTCCGGATCGGAACCGGACAGCGTGAACGCATCGGTGTGGCACACGCCGGTCGCGATGATCTGCACGAGAACTTCGCCAGCCCGCGGCGCGGCGAGATCGACCTCTTCGATTTCGAGAGGCTTGCCGGCCGCCCATGCGACTGCTGCTCTGGTTTTCATTGCTCAGGATCTCCTAGAAATTCCATTTGTCTCCGGCGAGCATCCATCCACCTGGCGCAACCGGCGCGGCCGGACTGCGCGAGGGTCGGTGCTACCGCGCGAATCGTGCGCCATGCGGAAAAGTGGACGGCGCGAGCGACCGGGATGCCTTCGTGGAAGGCAATCTGCATGCCACCAGAAAACAAAGCGTAACTAATCGTTTTTTATGGTTTTATTGGCGTTCCGACGGCGCATTGCGCACTCGTTTCGGCGCACCGGTGAAACGGAAATGGAACAGCTGTTCCAGATGGCGACGCAGGCCGCGAAATTCCAGTTCCGACGGTCGTCATTGGGGAATTATGACACCCCAAGGCAATTCGCCGACCGGGATTTCCTTGACGACGGCGAGTCCCGCAGTATCGATCACGCTAACGCTGTTGGATCTGCCATTCGCGACGTAGAGCTTCTTCCCATCCGGTGTCAGCGCCATGTTCCACGGCCGCTTTCCAACCGGGATTTCCCTGATCACCTTGTTGCTCGCGACATCGATCACCGAAACACTGCCAGCGCCGCCGTTGGCCGCGTAAACGCGTTTGCCGTCGCGGCTGACGGTGACGCCGGCCGTGCGCAGCGCCGTCGGTATGCTGGCGATCTTCTTGCGCGAAGGAAGGTCCACGACATCGACCGTGTTGGCGGATTCCTGCGCGACGTAAACGTGGCCCGTGCCGGGCACGAACGCTGCGCCGCGCGGATGGCCGCTCGTCGCGATCACGCCGACGGATTTCTTCTGCTTGAGATCGATCACGTCGAGATTGTCGGATCCTTCGTTGCTGGTCAGCAGCAGCGCGGCATCCGGTGCGAACTCGCAGTGTTCGGGATTGTGGCCCTGAGTTGGAATGCGCGTTTCGATCTGGAACGTCTTGGAATTGACGAGGAGCACTTTGTGCTGGCCTTCCGCGCAAACGGCGAGCATGTCGCCGTGCGGAGAAAGGCGCACGCCTTCGGCATCCTCGCCGATGTCCACGCTGTGCTTTACCGAGTCGCTGGCGGTATCGATCGCGACGAGCTTGTTGTGTTCTGCGTCGACGACGTAGATCACGTCTCCTTTCGCATCGGCGTCGATCGCCTGCAATCGCTTGCCGAGCGAGGCGCCTGCGGAGAGCGTACGCGTAACGGTGTCGGTTGCGGTGTCGATCACCGAGATCGTGCCGCTCTTCTGGTTCGGCACGTAGGCAAGAGAGGCCGCGACAGCATGTGCGCCGAGAAGCGCGAAGGCGAACGTTGCTACGCCGAATCGCGAAAGGCGAAGCAACAAGGTATTGCCTGGAATTTTTGCGCAAAGCGTCGACACGCGGATCTCCAACATCGTTATTCGTGTTTCTGAGACCGTGCGCAGCCGCCAGGGTTCATAACATCACCGGCCGGCGGCGATGTCACTGCCGGCTCGGCGTCGCGCGCGCAGCGTCAGCGCAGTTCCGCTGGCGTGCCGAACTTGTATTTCGGATCGGCGTTCGGGCTGTATTTGGAGCGCACGAAGGTCAGGATCTTCCAGAGCTCGTCACTGGTCTTGATCAGCGTGCCGAACGGCGGCATCGGACCGACCACGTTCTCGCTGCCGTGGCGGCTGTAGCCTTGCTTCTGCAGCTCGTCGCTGCCCAACGTGACGAGACGGAACAGCGTGTCGTCGTCACCGTCGTAGATCCACACGTCGTTGGTCAGCGGAGGGCACATGCCGCCGCCGCCGCCGCCGCCGTGACAGCCGTTGCAGCTATAGCTCAGGAAAATATGCTCGCCTTGCGCGACGATGTCGGCCTGGCTCTCGGTGTAGGGATTTTTGAGTTGACCCTTCGGCGTCTGCTTGACGAGATCGGGCGGCGTGACTTTGGTGTAGTCGACTTTCGCCGCGTCGCTCTTGGGTGCGTCGCTCTTCGGCGCGTCCGCGGCGGTTGCTCCGTCGTGCACGCAAATCACCGCGGCAAGCGCCAGGGCAGCGAGGGCAGTTCCACTCAACGCTTTCTTCAACACAGCCAATCTCCTTTGATCAAAGGGCTCGCACTATCCGAAACCACTGCCCGGCCTTCATCGATTCTCGACCAAACGGCTTAAGGATCGCTAACCCGCATTGTAAATTCCGCGCAAACTGCGGTTGAGACTGCTTCTTGCGCGCGCCGCGCCTGCAGCGCGCGCTCGATGTGTTCGCCACCGACGCGAATCACGTCGACTTGCGGCCAGGTTTTTGCGCCGGCTGCTGCTTGAGGAGCTTGGCCACGGCGTCGCTGTTGTTCGCCTGGGCTATCGTCAGCGCCGTGCGGCCGTCTTCGCTCTTGATGGTTGCATCCGCACCGGCATGGATCAGCAACGTGGCGATGTCGCTACGATTGCCGGCCGCCGCGATCATGAGCGCCGTGACGCCGCCCGGGTTTTTCGCGTTGACATCCGCGCCTTTTTTCACGAGCCGTTCGGCGATGTCGGCAGAGCCAGAAGTCGTCGCGAGCATCAGCGGCGTATAGCTGCCCTGGCCGACCGGATGATTGACGTCGGCACCGGCGTCGATCAACACGGCGGCCGCCTTGGGCTTGCCATTCTGCGCGGCGATCGCGAGCGGCGTGAGCCCGCTTTCTTCCTTCGTCACGTCATGCCGCGCGCCGTGCGCGATCAATACCTGAGCGAGATCGGCATCGTCTGCCCAGCTCGCGTACATCAGCGGCGTCCAACCGGAAAGATCGGTCGCGTTCGGATCGGCTTTGTGCTCGAGCAGCAGTGCGGCGATAGGCGCGTGACTGAAGCGCACCGCGTTGCCGAGCGCCGTGTAGCCGTCGCCGTCGCGAGCGCTCGCGTCCGCGCCGTGCTCGACCAGATACCGCACGCGCTCGACATCGTTGGCGATGACGGCATTGCCGAGCTCCGCGTTCGGATCGGCGCCTTGCGCGAGCCATTTCTTGAGATCGTCGAGGTTGGTCTTCGGTTCTGTGTCCGCGGTCTGCACTGCGGCGCTGATCGGTTTGTACGGACCGTGCGAAGCCAGATCGCCGTTGATGATGCAGTCTTCGCACTTCACCAGCGGCACGCCGTACTCGACGAGGATCGCCTGGATCTTGTCCTTGCTGTCGCGCATCGCTTTCTCGACGGCGACTTTCACTTCGGGGCGACCGCGCGGCGTTGCCATGGCCATATCGAATTCGAGCGGCACGGTGTCGTCCATCAGATTCACCGGTTGGATCACCAGCGGCGCCTTCTTGACCGCCTTGTACCAGCCCGCCATCGGGCCCCACACCGCGGCCATTTCGATTTTCTTGTCGACGACCTGCTGCACCGAATAGGAAGGCTGATCCTCCGGAACGATGTCGCCGTCGTGCGATAGATACTGGATCACGGTGTTCTGCATGACGCCGTGCGCGGCCAGCGCCTGACGGATCGCCGAAACCTGGTACACGCCGATGCGTCCGCGCTGCAGCGCGGGATCGTCGAAACTCTTGATGATGATGCCGCTGTCTTCGCGGTAGACCAGCACGAACGCGGAGCGGTAAAGCGGCGTGGTCATCTCGGCGCCGTCGGTGTCCGAGGCCATGTCCATCCACAGATCGCAATTGCCTTCGCCGATCGTCGTGCGCATCAGCGCGCGCTCGAACGAGGGATGCCAGCGGTATTGCACGCCGGTGCCGAGCGTCTCGCCGAGCACTTCGGCGATCTTGTTCTGGAAGCCTTCGCCCTTCTTGTTCGACAGCGGCATGTTGCCGGGGTCGGCGCAGACGGTGAAGGACGTCAGCTTTTCGTGATCTTCCGCCGCGGCGCATGCGCTCGCGACGAAACCCAGGAGAAGCGTGGTTCGAAGCATCATGTTCATGAAACGCACCTCTGGTAGCGGATCGATCTTTGACAGCGGGGAATGTTGCTGAATTCCGTGCCCCGGCGCCATGGGAAAGATTCCGTACGCTGATGCGCAGGATCGATGGACCGCAGAGCGAAAAACGCCCGGCGCCGAAGCGCCGGGCGTGCTTGGATCAAACGGACAACAACAACAACGAACTCATCTAGCGATTACATTCCCGGTGCGGCGCCGGCCATGGTCGGACCCGCCGAAGCGCCACCCACGCGGAACGTGTAGAGCGTGCCGCCCTGCGGGATGTGGTTCAGGCCAGCGGCCTTGGTCATCGCCGTCGCGCCGATCGCACCGAACTTGTCGTTCAGATCGAGACCCGCGGTGACGGGCAATCCGATCCATCCGCCGATGCCGGACCAGATCGAGATGTACGACTTGCCCTTGACGTTCCACTGGATCGGGTTGCCGATGATTCCCGAGCCGAGTTTGCGCGACCAGACCACCTTGCCGCTGTTGCGGTCGATGGCGCGGAAGTCGCCGCCGAGGCTGCCGTAGAACACGAGGCCGCCTGCAGTCGTGAGCGTGCCGCCCCAGTTGGGATACTGGTCAGCCACTTCCCACTCGGTCTTGCCGGTCACGACGTTGAACTTCTTGATCTTGCCGGTGATGCCGGGTTTTTCCGGATACATGTACACGTTGGCGAACACGTACACGGTGCCCTGCTGCGTGTGCGAGCGTTCCTGCGGATTCAGCTCCATGCACCAGTTGTTGGTCGGCACATAGAAATTCGCGGGATCGTTCGGATCGACCGACGCCGGCTGCTGGTCCTTGCCGCCCATCGCGGACGGGCAAGCCTGAGTGTTGGCCTGCGGCATCAGCGGCGAGTGCTCGCCGACCTTGACCGGGCGACCGGTCTTCATGTCGATCTTCTCGGCCCAGTTCACGGTGACGTACTTGTGCGCGCGGAGCAGCGAGCCGTCCGTGCGATCGAGAACGTACGCGAAGCCGTTGCGATCGAAGTGAACGAGCGCTTTGTGCTTCTTGCCATCGACGTCGAGGTTGTCGACCAGGATGACTTCGTTGATGCCGTCATAGTCCCACTGATCGAACGGCGTCATCTGATAGACCCACGAAGCTTCGCCGGTATCGACGTTGCGCGCGAAGATCGACATCGACCACTTGTTGTCGAAGCTGCCGTTGTTGCAGGCTTCCTGCGTCTGCGGCTTTGCGCCGCAACGGAACGACGGGCTCCAGAGGCCCGGGTTGCCGGTTGCGTAATAGACGAGGTGCAGATCGGGGTCATACGCATACCAGCCCCACGCTGCGCCGCCGCCACGCTGCCACTCGTCACCCGGATACGTATGGATGCCGAGATCTTTGCCGGCCGTGCCGTACTGCGGGTTCTTCTTGTTGGTGTTGGCGGTCAGGCAAACGTCTTTGTCGGAACCCGTTGACTGGCATTCCCACACTTTCTTGCCGTCGGCCAGCGCATACGCCGTGAAGCGGCCGCGCGCGGCGAATTCGTCGCCACCGAAACCAATCATGACCTTGTCGTTGGCGATGATCGGAGCGGGCGTGATCGTCTCGCCCTTGTCCGGATGCGCATGCTTGACGACCCACGCTTCTTTGCCGGTCGTCGCATCGAGCGCGATGACATAGCCGTCGAGGGTGCCGAACACGAACTTTCCATCCGCATACGAACCGCCGCGATTGACGGTGTCGCAGCAAGCGCGCGGTACCGCTGATTCATCGCGGCCGCTGGTCTTCACGTAGCTCCACGCCTGTATCGGATGATCCGGATCGGAAAGGTCGAGCGCCTGCACGATGTTGCACTTCGACATCTCGGGGCAGCCGCTGATGATGAACATCATCGGTTTGCCGCCGACATCGTTGATAACCAGAGGCTGACCCTCGTGACCGCGCAACGCGCCGCTCGACTGCGCCCAGGCGAACTGCAGATCCTTTACGTTGTCGGTGTTGATGTCCTTCAACGCGCTGTAGCGGTGCTGCATGAGATTGCCCGCGGGCGCAGCCCACTGGTTCGGATCCTTGAAGCGCGCGAATTGCTCGGTATCCGACGAGGCCATCGCGACGCTACAGGTTCCGAGCAGCGCTGCGGCCGCGCAGTACGCTTTGACTCGATGTTTCGCTGTAAGCCAACTCATCTTTAATCTCCTCCTGCATGGGTCGGTAGTACTTCCGCGGCGACGCGAAAGCAGCCGGCGAACAGTCATCAGCCTTGAGTTCCTACGCTTGCGTGGCCATGGGGTTCGCGAAATTTTTCTGGAAGCCGAAATTCTGGACATCCGCGCATGCCACAGGCGCCGGTCCACTCAACGATGCCGGATCGGTCTGCGATGCACTTCTATCTACTGCAGCGCTTGTGCCAAATGCTCGTTAAGGACAAAACCCAAGCGGCATCAATCGATTGCAAATTGTTGCGGCGCAACGATTTTCTCTGGGTGTTCCACCGGCGGAACACCACGGCGGGGCTCGTTGCACCGGGCTTGGCATAGCTCGGGCCGAGACTCTTCATTGCCGCGGGAGATGACCATGCGGAATCGGAGAACATGCACACGCACAAGATGCGCGCAAGGTGCCCGCGCGACTCACGCCGCGCGATCCGAAATCCGGGACAGAACGGCAGCGGCCGGCACCGGCCGCTGCGTCATTGGATCAGCGAAATTGCCGATCGGTCAAACCCGATCAATCGATCTCGAACGACTGCAGATCGACCGGCGTCGTCACGGTGATGGATCCGTGCATGCCGACGCCACCGGGGCCGCCGTGGATTTCGCAGTAGTAGGGGATTGTCCCCGGCGTCGGAAATGTGACCGTCGCCGTCCATGCGGCAGCGCTTGGCGTGCCATTGCCGCCCGCGCCATCGCAACCGTTCGCGCAGCGGAAGTTCGTAACCGATCCGGCATCGGACCGCGTGTTGTGCGGAGCTGATCCGCCGGGGTTGTTCCAGGTGACCGTGTCGCCCGCCGCGATGGTCAAAGTCGACGGCGAAAAGGTGAATCCGCCGCCGACAACCACACCTACGGTGACCGCATGATCTACAGCAAACGCACTTGCCGAAAACAGGCTGAGCGTTGCCACAATGCCTAACGTTATTGTCTTGCGTGATGCAGAGCGCATGATTCCTCCGTACTCCTTTTTGCGGCCCGCGACTTCCCCGTCGCGAGCGATGACCCTCGAATCTCGGCCGGTGGATTAGACGCAGCCGATGTTTAACGCGTTGCTGAAGCACGATCGCGCTTCCTTGCGCCTCCTCGCCGGCTTCTTGCGTTTCCCGAAACCCGCGAAATCGGCGAATTGCCGCGAAAACAGGTGCTTAGCTGCCGCTCGCGGTTGCGCGGCAAGCTCGTGCCTTACCGCTTTGTACACATATAGAAAAAACCGTTATGCCTCTCCGGCTCAAATCAGGGTCCCGTCTCAATCCATGACGCCACTGCCCGGATCGCCTCGTCATCCAGTGTTTGCGCGATGGGCGACATGATGCGATCCGTACTCGAGGTCAGGTGCTTGCCGTCGCGGAAATCCTTCAGCCGCTGCGCGACATAGTCGGCGTGCTGGGCGCGAAGGATTGGATAGGTGCGATAGCGCGCATCGTCCGCCGCCCATGCATGCCCTTCGCCGTTGACGCCATGACAACCCTGGCACGGAGGAATCCCCTTCGAAGCATCGCCGTCGCGATAGATCGTGCCGCCGCGCTCGGATCCCGTCGCATGCGCGGCGGAAGGTGAGGCCGGCGGCAGCGATGCGAACCATGCCGCGAGATCGCGAAGCGTCGCGTCGTCGAGGTTCGCAACCTGCGAGGTCATGGGCGAATCCGGTCTCGCTTCGCGCTTGAACTCGGCCAGTTGCCAGTAAAGATATTCCGCGCGCTGTCCGGCGAGGTTCGGAAACATCGGCGCAGGCGAGATTCCGTTTGCGCCGTGACAGGCGCTGCACACGCTCGCTTTTTCCTTGCCGGCGTTCGCGTCGGCCTTGAGCGCGTCGATGCGACGCAGGTCGACGAAATCGGACGCCGCGGCCGATGCGACGGCCGCCGCGAGCAGGAAAGCCGCGCAAGAAATTCGGACAATGCCGCGAGAGAGACGGTTCATGGCGCTCCCCGCTACAGCTCGATGTTCAAAAGAAGGCCGATCAGGTTCGCGCTGTAGCTCTGCGGACCGCCGTCGGTGTAGACGCGATGGTCGATGACCTGGCCGTTCGCGAATCCGGAGTAGTGCCAGTCGTCGATGTGGCCGCGTTCGTAGTAATCGAAAATACGCAGCGAAACGCGCTGAATGATCGGTATCGTCGCACCGATCGTAAGACCGCTCACGTGGTACGTCATCGGCGGAAACGCGTTGGTTGGCACGAGGCCATCGGCGAAATATGCGAGCGCAGTCGGCGAGGCGAACGAGTAGCTGGTGATCCCGCGCGAGTAGATGAAATTCCAGCCCGCATCGAAACGCACGCGGCCGAATTGTTGGGTGAAGGTTGCGCCTGCGTTGTGGTTTCTTTCGCTGTCTTTCGCCCACCAGCGACCATCGGCCGGATACGTTTGACCGCCCAGAGTAGGATCGCTGCCGAACTCGAGATCGTTGACGTTGGCCATGTGCAACGTCGACTGATCGTAGCCGTAGTAGACACTCGCACTGGTCAACGGCGAAGGTTGCCATTCCCACTGCAGCGCGACGCCAAGCGTGTTGTAGCCCTGCCGGCCGAGCACGGCGTCGTAATTGTTCCAGTCGCTGCGCACGGATGCGCTGAACGTCATGTCGTCGCGCGGCATCACGGTCGTCATCAGATCGATCTTGTTTTCGTCGCGGCTGGCGATGTCGTACTTGCGCAATGCATCGACGGTGTACGGCAGCAGGCCACCTTCCGGCACGACGAATCCCGGCAAGCTGCTCGAAAACGCGAACTCGTATGGGTCGAAGTTGTAGGTATCTCCGGTCTGCTTGAGGTAGGTGTAGTTCGCGCGGAACGTCAGCCAGTCGAGCGCGCGGTCCACCCAGGTCAATTTGATGCTGTTGTCGTCGACTTCGCTGCGCTCGCGGTTGCCCGGCTCGAAGCGGCTGTAGGTGTAGGTCGCGCCGAGCGTATCGTGT
>DASYJJ010000446.1:0-1958 GCA_035996605.1 Rhodanobacteraceae bacterium | reverse complement strand
GTCGCGGCGCTGAACGCGCGAGCATAGGCGACGCTGCGCTCCGTTGCCTCGAAGCTGTGGTTGCCTGCTCGCCGGAAGGCGAATTGCGTCCGCCCCGCGTCGGAACATGAGCGAGCGCGGGCGGCTACGAGCGTTCGAGTGCAACGCGGATCGGCGCGGGATCGGCAAGCGACAGCAGGACCCAGGTTCCGTCTTCGGCGCGGAGCGCGGTCACATGATCGCGGTTCGTCAGAATGCACAGCGCCTTCGCGCCGTTGCGCAGGCGAAACCAGCCGGAGGCGAGGCCGGGCATGCCCATTCCCCACGTGCGAATGACCGGCCTGAGCTCGGTGTGTTCGCGAAAACTCACCGTGCGAACGCCGCCGGTTCGCAATGTGGCAAGCGGAAATCGACGCGTCGCGATGCCGGCATTGACGACGATGCCATCGCCGTCGAGCGTGACCGAAATACGTCGGATCATGTAATCGATCCAGAGCGTTACAAGGCCGCTGATCGCGAGCACGAGCGCGCCGGTCAGGAGGATCGGCGTGATCGGCGCGGCGCGGGCCAGCGCGACGGCGAGAATTGCCGCGACGAGGATCGCCGGGACGCCGAACGCAAGCGCGATCAGCCAGGCACGCGAACGCGCGGGCGAGCCTTGTAACGGCAGCGTCCGCATTCCGTTTGACACGTCGGTCATGAGTCGGTTCCCGTGCCTGTGTTAAGTTTAACGGCTTCTGCGCAAAGGATTCGCACGATGGCCTTGCAACTGCGCCGCACGAAGATCATCGCCACGCTCGGCCCGGCGACCGACGCACCCGGCATGCTTGAAAAACTGTTGGTCGAGGGCGTCGATATCGTGCGCCTCAATCTTTCGCACGGCGTCGCCGCCGATCACAAGCAACGCGCCGCGGCCGTACGCGAGGCCGCAGCTCGGCTCGACCGTGAAGTCGGCGTGCTCGCCGATCTGCAGGGTCCGAAAATCCGCATCGAGCGTTTTGCGAACGGGCCGGTGCAGCTCGAGCCAAATCAGCCTTTCACGCTCGATTGCCGCGTCGATGCGCCAGCCGGCGATGCGACGCGGGTCGGCGTCAGTTATCACGATCTCTGGCGCGATGTGAGACCGCACGATGTGCTGCTTCTCGATGACGGACTGATCTCGCTCGAAGTCGTCGACGCGGCGAGTGAGCAGGTGCGCTGCGTCGTGCTCGCCGGTGGGCGCTTGTCCGATCGCAAGGGCATCAACCGGTTGGGCGGCGGCCTCACCGTTGCCGCGCTATCGGACAAGGACCGCGCCGATATCGTGCTGACGGCTGAGCTCAATGCGGATTTTCTCGCGGTGTCGTTCGTGAAAACGGCCGACGATGTCGAACAGGCGCGCGCGTTGTTGAAAGCCGCCGGCGGAACCGCGGCGCTCGTCGCAAAGATCGAACGCGCTGAAGCGATCGAGAATCTCACCGAAATTGTCGACGCGTCCGATGCGGTGATGGTCGCGCGCGGCGATCTTGGCGTGGAGATCGGCGATGCCGAATTGCCGGGCCTGCAGAAGAAGATCATCCGCGAAGCGCTCGCGCAGAATCGCGTGGTGATCACGGCGACGCAGATGATGCAGTCGATGGTCGAATCGCCGATTCCGACGCGCGCCGAAGTGCTCGATGTTGCGAACGCGGTCATCGACGGCACCGACGCGGTCATGCTGTCGCAGGAAACCGCGGCCGGAAAACATCCGGACAAGGCCGTCGCGGCGATGCGGCGCGTGTGCCTCGGCGCCGAGCGCCAGTTCATGCCGATCGAGGACTTGAGCCCGACCGCGCACCGGCTCGATCGCACCGATCAAGCCATCGCGCGTGCGGCAATGTTTCTCGCGAGTCAGGTTGGCGTGCGCGCGATCATTGCGCTGACCGAATCCGGCGCCACCGCGCAGTGGTTGTCGCGTTTCCGCTCGACGGTGCCGATCTATGGACTCTCGCGCGTCGCCG
>DASYJJ010000445.1:0-2540 GCA_035996605.1 Rhodanobacteraceae bacterium | reverse complement strand
GCCAGCATCGCGCGCACGACCTCGGCCGCGAAAGGTTTCCCGACGCAAACCGCGTGCGTGATCAGAAGGTTGCGCTGCAGTTCCTCGAGCAGCGTTCCGTCCGGCTTCTCGGGATTGCCGCCGGGCAGCTCGTCCCGCGCGCGGTGAGCCCCGAGCAGCTTGTCGGCGTTGCTGCCAAAACCCGTCGTCACGCCGTAGATCGGCTCGCCACAGCTCACCTTCTCGGCAAGAAAATCCGCGGCGCGTCGAACGCGTCCGAGCTGTGCGTCATCGAGCGCGACCGCCGCGTGGTGGCGCGCAACCGCAATCACGTGATCGCGTGTGAGGCTGTTGCCATCGAGAAGGACAGTGGGCATCGAGTCAGGCCAGTCGAGAAAAGTGGCAACGGGTCAGGGTGCAGTGGATTGCTTCATCACCGCGCCTTGTTCGATCTGCACGCGCAGTGCATCGGCGAGTTGCGCGCGCGCAACCTCGAACTGATCTTCCTTGCGCAGATCCTTCACTGCAACGACATCCTTGGCGATTTCATCCGGACCCAGCATGAGCACGAATCGAATCCCGGTGCGATCGGCGTACTTGAACTGCCGCGCCAGTTTCGCGGGCTCGACGACGACTTCGGTATTGATGCCCGCAGCGCGCAGCTCGGTCGCCAGCGCGAGATAGCGCGGCAGCTCGGCTTCGTCCATCTGTGCGACAAGAGCCTGCACCGTGCTGCGTCCGCCGATGATCAGACCCGCTTCGCGCAACTGCCAGAAGAGGCGCGTCACGCCGATCGAAATACCGACACCCGGCAGTTTCGATTTCGTGTAGTGGCTTGCGAGATTCTCGTAGCGCCCGCCGGAACAGATCGAGCCGATCTCAGGATGGTCATCCAACGTGGTCTCGTAAACCGTGCCGGTGTAGTAATCGAGACCGCGCGCGATCGAAAGATTCAACGCGAAATGCGTTTCCGGAACGTCGAACGCCTTGACCAGCGTCAGTACGTCCTCGAGCTCGGCCCTGCCCTGTTGCAGCGTTGCGTTGCCGGCGTCGAGCGCATCGAGCTTTGCCACCGCGTCGCTGAGCGAAGTCGAGCGCGTCTGCACGAAAGCGAGCAGCTTGTCCGCGAGCGCCGCCGGAAGCGCGAATGCTTCGCCCGTCAGCGTTGCGCGCACGGCATCCGCGCCACGCTTGTCGAGCTTGTCGACCTCGCGCAGCACGAGTGCCTGTCTTTCGCCGTCAACGATGCCGAGCGTTTCGAGAAACCCGCGCATCAGCTTGCGGTTGTTGATCTGGATCGTGAACGGCCCGATCCCAAGATCGCGAAAAACGGAATAGATGACCGCGGGCAGTTCGGCGTCGTATCGGACCGAGAGCTGATCCTTGCCCACGACGTCGATATCGCACTGGTAGAACTCGCGAAAACGGCCGCGTTGCGCGCGCTCGCCGCGATAGACGCGCTGAATCTGATATCGGCGGAACGGAAACGTCAGATCGTGCTCGTGCTCGGCCACGTAGCGCGCGAGAGGCACCGTGAGATCGAAACGGAGCGCGAGCTCGGGTTTTTCGCCCTGCTCCATCGCACCCGTCGACTGAACGAAATACACCTGTCGCTCGGTTTCGCCGCCTTCCTTGGTCAGGAGGATATTCGCGAACTCCATGACCGGCGTTTCTATCGGCAGGAACCCGAAACGCTCGAAATTGCGCCGGATCGCGTCGAGCATGCCCTGGAAAGCCACCTGATCGAGCGGCAACAGCTCGAGCACGCCGGGCATGGTGCGGGCTTGCGTCACGGACATCGGAACCCTCGGGGACCCTCGAAGATGGGGCGTCGTGGCGGCCGGCCCCGACGGCGAAACTCAAGCCGCGTAGCCTAGCAGATGAGTCCGCGCGACCCGCCCGCTGGGCTGCGATTGTTGCGCTGCGATGCCCGCGCCGTTACTATTCGCGGCCGCTTGGGCAGACCGGACGCGCAGACGCGCGTAAGCTGGTTTCCTGGTCCGCCAAAAGCGTTTTTCGGGGTGTAGCTCAGCCTGGTAGAGCGCTACTTTCGGGAGGTAGAAGTCGGAGGTTCGAATCCTCTCACCCCGACCAATAAATCAGGCACCACGAAGAGCCGGCCACGAGCCGGCTTTTTCGTAGCAGCACCGTATAGCAAAATGATGGTTGCGCGGAGCTTCGGCACCAAGCCGCAACGGGCGTACCTACGATTCAAGGCTTCAGGAGACGCAGATGAAACGTGTCACCGGCATCGGCGGGGTGTTCTTCAAGGCAAACGATCCCAAGGCGTTGGGCGAGTGGTATCGAACTCACCTGGGCATGAACATCGAGAAATGGGGAGGCGTCGCGTTCCGTTGGGCTGACGACAATCCAGACGGGGACGCGTCAACGATCTGGAACCTGTTCAAAGCCGATACCTCGCACTTTGCCCCCAGCGCATCAAGCTTCATGATCAATTATCGAGTCGACGATCTGGACGCGCTCGTCGCCAAGTTGCGAGAGGAAGGATGCAACGTCATCGGTGACGTTCAAGACTCCGAGTACGGCAAGTTCGGCTGGGT
>DASYJJ010000444.1:0-10890 GCA_035996605.1 Rhodanobacteraceae bacterium | reverse complement strand
GAAGGGGAGGGCTAAAGATAAGCAGCGGGGCCAATCCAACCTATTGCTGCTGATCAAGCCGATCTTCGGAAACGCGCACCTTCGCGTCAGCGCGGAGCGCGTCGACGAATTCGCGGGTCGCGGTCGTTCCGATGCTTTCGGCGAGCGTGTTGCGCGCGGCGTCCTTGGTCTTGGCGTCGAGTTTCGATGGATCGCCGTCGACGACGCTGTCCAGTTGCAGCAGCGCGTAGCTGTCGCTGCCGAGCGGGACGAGCTGCCGTTGCGGCTTGTCGGCTTGCGGACGCGGCAGCGCGAAGGCCGCCGTGACGATCGCGCTGTCGACGTTCACCGCGTCGCGGCCGATGTCCTGCTGTTTTTCGATCTTGAGCTTGTTCGCGCTGGCGATGTCATCGAGCGACTGTCCCTTGCCGAGTGCTGCGAAGAGCTCGTCTGCGCGCGTCTTGGCCTTCTTGGCCGCGCGCTCGGCGAGGACCTTCGCCCGAACTTGATCGCGCACTTCGTCGAGTGGCTTCGGCGTTGCGGGCTTGTGCTCGGCAACGCGCACGACGGCGATGTGGTTCGGTGCGAGCTCGATCGGATCGGAATTGTTGTTCTGCACGAGCACGGTGTCCGAAAACGCAGCTTTCAACACGTTCGGATTGGCGGCAATGCCGGCGCCTCCGCGGCGCGCGAAGAGATCGGTTTTCTGCACGGCCAGGCCAAGCTCCTTCGCGGCCGAGTCGAGCGAGGACGGATCCTGGTAGGTGAGATCGGTCAGACGTCCGGCCTTTTCGGTGTAGATGCGTTCGCGCTCGGTGCCAGCAAATTCCTTGCTGAGCTCGGGTTTCACGTCCTCGAAACTGCGCGTTGTACCGGGGCGCACATCGCGCAACTGGATGATGTGATAGCCCTCGCTGGTCAGCACGGGATCGGAGATGTCGCCCTTCTTCATCGCGAAGAGCGCACCTTCGAATGCTTCATCGGTCGTCCCCTTCTCGAGCCAGCCGAGATCGCCGCCCTGATTCTTCGAACCAAGGTCGGCGGAATCCTGCTTGGCGGCGGCGGCGAAGTCCTTGCCAGATTTCACGTCCTTCGCGATCGCCTCGGCTTTCGCCAGCGCCTGTTTCTGGTCCTCGGGACTGCCCTTGCCCGAAACCTTGATGAGAATGTGCGAGGCGAGGCGCTGCTCAGGACTCACGAATCGCGTTTTTTCTTTCTCGTAGCGATCCTTGAGGGTCGCGTCGTCGGCGCTGGTCGCCACATCGAGTTTGCTGCCATCGAGTTCGACATATTCGAGCGCGACGCGCTCGGGGGTCACGAATTCCTGCGCGTGATCCTTGAAGTACGCCTGGACTTCGTCGTCGGTCACCGGCGCATCGTCGGCAGCGGGCTTGTCGAGCTTGATGTATCGGAAATCGCGGCGCTGGTCATGGAGGCGCAGATACGTGTCGAGCGCAGCGTCGGTGATCAGTACGGTCGAGCCCACCTGATCGGGCAGTTCCCGCACGGAAAGACTCTGGCGCACTCGATCGTCGAACGAGAGCGGCGTCATGTTCTGCGCTTGCAGCAGCGCCTTGTAGGTGTCGGGATCGAACTTCCCGTCTTTCTGGAACGCCGGGATTCCGAGGATTTCCTGCTTGATGCGCTCGTTGGTGACGCTGATGCCAAGTTTCCTGTTGGCATCCAGCAACAGTTGTTCGTTGATGAGCTGATCGAGCACCTGCCGCTTCATTTCCGGGCGCTCGAAATACGACGCGTCAACCGCGCCGCCCATCATCTGCATCATGCGCTGACGGTTCTCGTCGAAGCGCTGGCGGAACTGGTCCTGCGAGATCTCCGTTCCGTTCACCGTCGCGACACTCGAATCGACGCGCGTGAACAGGTACGACTCGATGCCCCAGAACGAAAAGCCGATCGTGATCACCACCAGGACGATCTTGATGAGCAGACTTGATTTCTTTCCGCGTAGCACTTTCAGCATGGTGACGCCTGTCGTCCTGATGGGAGTTCCGCGGCCGTCGATCGCCGGCCGCGACGACGTGCGATGCACGCCGGAAAAACAAGGGCGCCACGCGGGCGCCCTTCTCTAAGGTGGCCTAGCGGAGGCGACGGAAGCGCGCCTCCTTCAATGCGTGACGTCCCGCTATTCTAATCTTGTCTGCGGGCGCCGTCGCGCCGACATCCTTCTCGACCCTTGCCGCAACCGGGTTCTGCCGCCCGCGACAGCCGAAGTCCCGCGCCTGGCTGGTGGGTGCTGAGGGTTTCGAACCCCCGACCCTCGCCTTGTAAGGGCGATGCTCTACCGCTGAGCTAAGCACCCGGTAAGCTCCGCCCCCGGTACCCGTTCGAACAAACCGGCCCTTTGCTAGAGCCGTGGCTGCTTCAGCCGAGCGCATCCTTCAGCGCCTTGCCGGCCTTGAAAGCAGGCACCTTCGAAGCCTTGATCTTGATGGTAGCGCCGGTGCGCGGATTGCGACCGCTGCGGGCGGCGCGCTTGCGCACGACAAAGGTTCCGAAACCCACCAGCGAAATGCTGTCGCCGGACTTCAGGGTTTTCTTCACCACTTTGAACACCGCTTCAAGTGCGCGATCGGAGTCGGCCTTGGTCAGGCCAGAATGCTCGGAAATCGCAGCAACAAATTCGCCTCTATTCATTTAATGACTCCCTCACGGAACAGCGACCCGCATCGAACAGGATCGAGTCGGGACACGTCTCCAAGAGCTGCGCTCCCCTAGAGCCTGCGCTCTTCGCGAGCATGTGTTGTTCGCCTGCATGCGTGCCCCGATACCCCGCAATCGCCCGGACATTTTTTGTCGCCTGGATCGCGGCGCGATCTTTATACCAGCGGCGTTTAGGAGGCGCAACACAAGGCGCAGCGCGTGTTTGCATGCGATGAAACATCACGCGGAATGCGAAAAACACGCCGCCGCACTTGACACGGCGGCGGAGAAATTGCAGGGCTGAATAGTTGCGTTGCGAATGGATGAACAAATCGCTCGAAGAAGAGTCAACTTCGCCGCGATCCGCGATCAACGAGGGCAGGCACGCTTACGTCTTCGATCGCGCGCACGTTTTCGTGGATTCTTACGAACGAGCGGATCGCACAAATCGGCGAGCCGCTCGGCGGCAATCCACGAATCGACGCTGGTCAGTGCGGGCGTGCCGGAGCCTCGACGGGACGTTCCTCGCGCGCGCGCACGTTCTCGCCTTCGGCGCGCGCCGCGGGCGTCAGCGGGCGCTCGAGCGCGATATCGAGCACCTCATCGATCCAGCGCACCGGCAGGAGCTCGAGCGATTCGGTGACGTTCTTCGGAATCTCGGCGAGATCCTTGCGGTTCTCTTCGGGAATGATGACGGTCGTGATGCCGCCGCGATGCGCCGCGAGCAGCTTTTCCTTGAGGCCGCCGATCGGCAGCACGCGACCGCGCAACGTGATCTCGCCGGTCATGGCGACTTCCGAGCGCACCGGCACCTTGGTCAGCGCCGACACCAGCGCCGTGCACATCGCGATGCCTGCGCTCGGGCCGTCCTTCGGCGTCGCGCCTTCGGGCACATGGATGTGCACATCGAATTTCTGATGGAACTCGGGATCGATACCCATGCGATCGGCACGCGCGCGGACGACGCTGAGCGCGGCCTGGATCGACTCCTGCATCACGTCGCCGAGCTGACCGGTGTGGATCAGCTTGCCTTTGCCCGGCACGATCGTCGCTTCGATGCTGAGGAGATCGCCGCCAACTTCGGTCCACGCAAGACCGGTGACGAGACCAACCTCGTTCTGCTGCTCCGCGCGGCCGAACGTGAACTTGCGCACGCCGAGGTAGTTGTCGAGATTGCGCGCGCTCACGCTGACCTTGCCGCGCTTGCGCGTCTCGCCGCCATTTTTTGCGGCTTTAGCGGCAGCGAGGCTGAGTTCCTTGACCACCTTGCGGCAGATCTTGGAAATCTCGCGTTCCAGATTGCGCACGCCGGATTCGCGCGTGTAATAACGCACCATGTCGCGGATCGCAGGCTCGGCGATCTGGAGCTCGGCAACCTTGAGGCCGTTCGCCTTGAGCTGCTTGGGCACCAGATAACGCTGCGCGATGTTGATCTTCTCCGCTTCGGTGTAACCCGGAATGCGGATGACTTCCATGCGATCGGCGAGCGCCGGCGGAATGTTCAGCGAATTCGCCGTCGCGATCCACATCACCTCGGAAAGATCGACATCGACCTCGAGGTAGTGATCGTTGAACGTGTGGTTCTGCTCGGGATCGAGCACTTCGAGCAGTGCCGCCGACGGATCGCCACGGAAATCCATCGACATCTTGTCGATCTCATCGAGCACGAACAGCGGATTCTTGGTGCCGACCTTGGCCAGATTCTGGATGATTCTTCCGGGCATCGAACCGATATACGTGCGGCGATGGCCGCGAATCTCGGCTTCGTCGCGCACGCCGCCGAGCGACATGCGGATGAACTTTCGATTGGTCGCCTTGGCGATCGACTGGCCGAGCGATGTCTTGCCGACGCCGGGCGGACCGACGAGGCACAGGATCGGGCCTTTCATCTTGTTCACGCGCTGCTGCACGGCAAGATATTCGAGGATGCGTTCCTTGACCTTCTCGAGGCCGAAATGGTCGGAGTCGAGCACTTCTTGCGCCATGCGCAGGTCGCGGCGCACCTTGGTTTTCTTTTTCCACGGCACGCCGAGCAGCGAATCGATGTAGTTGCGCACGACGGTCGCTTCGGCGGACATCGGCGACATCTGCTTGAGCTTGTTGAGCTCCGTGCGCGCTTTGGTTTCGATCGGCTTGGGCATGCCGGCGGCGGAGATCTTCTTGCCGAGCTCGTCCAGTTCGTTCGGCGCTTCGTCCATGTCGCCGAGCTCTTTCTGGATCGCCTTCATCTGCTCGTTGAGGTAATACTCGCGCTGACTCTTCTCCATCTGCGACTTGACGCGGCCGCGGATGCGCTTCTCGATCTGCTGCACGTCGATTTCGCCATCGACCATGCTGACCAGAACTTCCATGCGATCGGCGACATCGGCCGTTTCCAGCACGCGCTGCTTGTCGGCGACGCGCACGGAAATGTGCGATGCGATCGTGTCGGCCAGGCGCGAGGGATCGTCGATGCCCGAGAGCGTCGACATCAATTCCGGAGGAAGCTTGCGCGAAAGCTTGACGAGCTGCTCGAACAACGTCGTCAGCGAGCGGCCGATCACGCCGATTTCGCGCTCGCTGCGCGTGTAGGCGGGTTCGAGCTCGCGCAGATGCGCGACCATCAGACTGTTGCGCTCGCCGAACGAAACGATCTCGGCGCGGTTGGTGCCTTCGACGAGCACTTTGATCGTGCCATCGGGCAACTTCAGCAATTGCAATACGCTCGCGATCGTGCCGATCGAATAGAGATCGCCGGCGCCGGGTTCATCGACATCCGGACTGCGCTGCGCGACCAACAGAATCTTCTTGTTGCCTTCCATCGCGATGTCCAGCGCACGCACGGACTTCTCGCGACCGACGAACAACGGGATGACCATGTGCGGAAACACGACCACGTCGCGCAGCGGCAGCACCGGCAGCTCGAGCAGGGCCGTTTCGGCGGATTTCACGGGTTTGACGGTCTTTTCAGTCATTTGATTCTTCGGGGCAATATGAGGGTCGCAGCCGCAGGTTGTACCCGCGCTGATACATCGTCAAGTAAGGACGTGCCCCGCAATTGCAAGGCAGTTCACGTGCCATTGACGCGGAACGAGGGCAATCGACGAAGTTGCGACGCCGTACGCCGGCGGCGGCGGAAGGTACGGCCCATGCATGGTTCGGCGGCTCGGTTGTCGGCCGCGGCGACATCTATTCGGATGCCGCCCGCGTCTGCATGTTGCCGCGGTAGATCAGATACGGCTCGGCCTGCCCATTGATCACCGCTTCGTCGACGACGACCTTGCTCACGTGATCGAGCGAAGGCAGGTCGAACATCGTGTCGAGCAGCACCTGCTCGAGGATCGTGCGCAAGCCACGCGCACCGGTCTTGCGCGCGAGCGCCTTGTGCGCGATCGCGGTCAATGCCTCTGGCCTGAACTCGAGCTCGACGCCTTCCATGTCGAAGAGGCGCTTGAACTGCTTGGTGATCGCGTTCTTGGGCTCGGTGAGGATCTTGACGAGCGCCGGTTCGTCCAGTTCCTCGAGCGTCGCGACGACGGGAAGCCGTCCCACGAATTCCGGAATCAGCCCGAACTTGATGAGGTCTTCTGGCTGCACGTCGGCAAGCAGCTTGGAGATCTCCGCATTGCGGCTCTTGCTGCGCACTTCGGCATTGAATCCGATGCCGACCGCTTCGGAACGTTGCTGGATGATCTTCTCGAGCCCCGCGAACGCGCCGCCGACGATGAAAAGGATGTTGCGCGTGTCGACCTGCAGGAATTCCTGCTGCGGATGCTTGCGACCGCCCTGCGGCGGCACCGAAGCAACCGTGCCTTCGATGAGTTTCAGCAGCGCCTGCTGTACGCCCTCGCCCGAAACGTCGCGTGTGATCGACGGGTTCTCGCTCTTGCGCGAGATCTTGTCGATTTCATCGATGTAGACGATGCCGGTCTGCGCTTTCTCGACGTCGTAGTCGCACTTCTGCAAGAGCTTCTGGATGATGTTCTCGACGTCTTCGCCGACGTAGCCGGCTTCCGTGAGCGTCGTCGCGTCGGCGATCGTGAATGGCACGTTCAAGAGACGCGCCAGCGTATCTGCCAGCAGCGTCTTGCCCGAGCCGGTTGGACCGACGAGCAGGATATTCGATTTGGCGAGCTCGACTTCCTCGCTGCGACCACGCGTTTCCAACCGCTTGTAGTGGTTGTAGACGGCGACTGCGAGAACCTTCTTGGCGCGGTTCTGCCCGATCACGTATTGATCGAGCACGTCGAGAATTTCCTTGGGCTTGGGCAGGTGGCTGCGCGCGCCGGCGGCCTTTTCCTCAAGCTCTTCGCGGATGATGTCGTTGCAGAGCTCGACGCACTCGTCGCAAATGAACACCGACGGGCCGGCGATCAGCTTGCGGACTTCGTGCTGGCTTTTGCCGCAAAACGAGCAATAAAGGATTTTGCCGCTGTCGCCCGATCGGCTTTGCCGGTCGTCTGTCATGCTCCGCCTCGGAGGAATCGCGCCTGGTACGGCCTGAGAATAGCACACGGGGGCCGGGCCACAGGCCAAGCCCCGCGCAAGGGGAAAACTACTGCCCGATCAATGGCTACCGACGGAATCGGTTCAGGCTCCCACGGCCGCTTCGACCGGCCTCTTTTCGAGGACGCCATCGATCAGCCCGTAGTTGCGAGCGTCTTCGCTGGACATGAACCGGTCGCGATCCGTATCACGCGCGATCTGCTCGATCGGCTGCCCGGTGTGCTTGGACAGGATCTCGTTCAGGCGCTGGCGCGTGTTGATGATCTCGCGCGCGTGAATGTCGATATCGGTGGCCTGACCCTGGATGCCACCGCTCCACGGCTGGTGAATCATGATGCGCGAATGCGGCAGCGCGTAGCGCTTGCCCTTGGCGCCGGCGGAGAGGAGCAGCGAGCCCATGCTGGCCGCCTGGCCGATGCACATGGTGCTCACGTCGGGTTTGAGGAACTGCATCGTGTCGTAAACCGCAAGACCGGCGCTGACCGAGCCGCCCGGGCTGTTGATGTAAAGATTGATGTCCTTGTCCGGATTCTCGGATTCGAGAAACAGCAGCTGCGCGACGACGACGTTCGCGACGTAATCGTCGATCGGTCCGACCAGGAAGATGACGCGCTCTTTCAGCAGGCGCGAATAGATGTCGTAGGCGCGCTCGCCGCGTGAAGTCTGCTCGACGACGACGGGAACGAGATTGAGACCCTGTGGTGCTTGGTGGTTCGACATCGACATCTCCCGCGCCGTCGGCGTTTCAAACACCGGGACGCATGACTTCATTGAAGCTCAGTTGCTGCTCGGTGAGCTTAGCGTGTTCTGCGACCCATTCGACAACCTGGTCTTCCAGCACGCGACTCTGCAGTCCCTGCATGAGCTGGGGATCGCGCGTGTAAAGTTCAACGACCTTCTCGGGCTCTTCGTAGGTCGAAGCGATCATCGCGAGCGCTTCGCTGACGCGGCGGGAATCCAGACGCACGTCGTTCTGGCGACCCAGCTCGGCGAGAAGGAATCCGGCAGCGACGCGCTTTCGCGCGGCAGGCAGGTATGCGATGAACGCGTCCTCGCCGGGCTGGTTGGCCTGGCGAGCAAGAGCACGCGCATCGTTCTCGATCATCGACTGCGGCAAATCGATCTCCGGATAGGCATCGACCAGCTTCTCGGCGGTCGTCGACTTGAGGCGCGCCATCAGCACACCCTTGAGCTCGCGCTCGAGGTTCGCGCGCACGTCCTCGCGAAACTTCTCGAGACCGCCCTCCTTGATGCCGAAGCTCGCGGCGAATCCTTCGTCGACATCGGGCAAATGCGATTCCTGCACGCGCACGATCTTGATGTCGGTCCTGGCGGTCTTGCCGGCCAGCGCCGTCTCACGGAAATTGGTCGGGAAACTCACGTCGACACTGAGCTCCTCGCCGGCTTTGTGTCCGATCAGCTTGTTCTCGAGCTCGGGTAGGAACGCACCGGAGCCGAGAATCGCGCCGACACGCTCGAAACCGCTTTCTGGATGGCGTAGGCCTTCGGCTTGCGCCGCGTACTCGAACAGCACCATGTCGCCATCGTGCGCCGCGCGTTCCACCGGCACGAAGCTGCGGCGCTGCTGGCGCAAGGTTTCGATCATCTGGTCGATGTCGGCGTCGCTGACCGATGAGGTCGGCTTGGCGATCTCGAGCCCTGCAATCTCGATCTGCCCGATCTCGGGCATGACTTCGAAGATGGCGGTGTATTCGATCTCTCCGTTGGTCGGCGTGCCGGTCGTCTGGATCGCAGGCTGCACGGCCGGGCGTAGTTTTTCCTGGTTGACCGCTTCCTGGAAGCTCGATCCGATCATTTCGGAGAGCGCCTCGTTGCGGATCTGACGACCGAAACGCTGCTCGATGACCTTCGTCGGCACCTTGCCGGGACGGAATCCCTTGAGGCGCGCGCTGCGGCCCATTTCCTGAATGCGCGTGCGAACGGTGTCTTCGAGATTCTGCGCGGGCAGACGCACCGTGAGCTTGCGCCCGAGTTTGCCGACGTTTTCGATGGAAACCTGCATGGTGAATCCTCAGTCTTTCTCTTTAAGGGCTGCGGAAGTCCGTTCCGCGGCTGATGCATTAAGACACTAAGAATGGAGATAGGGCCGTACTAGTCAGCCTTCCGCTTGATCGAGGCCAGACGCAGCGGAATAAGACTAGGTGGCTCTTATTCAAACGTGGTGCGAAAGGAGAGACTCGAACTCTCACGGGTCACCCCACTGGAACCTAAATCCAGCGCGTCTGCCAGTTCCGCCACTTTCGCCTTGCAAGGCTTTCGAGATCGCGGCTCCCGGATTGGATCGCGGTGAAAAAAAATGGTGGGCCGTCTAGGACTCGAACCTAGGACCAAGAGATTAAGAGTCTCCTGCTCTACCAACTGAGCTAACGGCCCGCTTCAATCAAATAACGCTGTCGCGTGGAGCGCGACGATCACTCCCCCTCTCGCGCTTGCGGGAGAGGGTACGGGGTGAGGGCGCTCTTGCAAGCTTCCCTCATCTGCCCTTCGGGCATCTTCTCCCGCACGCGGGAGAAGTCCAACGTTCGAAGCCCTTAAATCGGGCTTCGAATTGTAACCAACTGGGGTGGACGATGGGACTCGAACCCACGACAACCGGAATCACAATCCGGGACTCTAACCAGCTGAGCTACGCCCACCATTGACTCTGGATTCGAGGCTCCTTCGCGAGGCCTCGTCTTCAAAATACTACTCGACCTGCACCGGTGCGGACACCGCGGCCGATTCCGCGTTCGCGATTCCCGACGGCGATCGCCTCGACTGGCGCGCCCGACAGGACTCGAACCTGCAACCGTCGGCTTAGAAGGCCGATGCTCTATCCGGTTGAGCTACGGGCGCATCGCCGGATGGATTGTCTCGAAAAACCCGACCGGTTGGGTCATCGCACTGAACCACCCGCTGCAAAAGCCAGCCAGGTGGTCGGGGTAGAGGGATTCGAACCCCCGACACCCTGCTCCCAAAGCAGGTGCGCTACCAGACTGCGCTATACCCCGCCGCTCCTGACCCGCCGGTGCGCGCGAACGCGCCCAAAAGGGGCCGAGATGGTACGAACGCGGCCCGATGCCGTCAAATAATCCGGTTCGCGAGGCTCGCGCCAGACCGCAAAAACAAAGGGTGCCGAAGCACCCTTTGCGTGCTGCATCGCTGCAGCGGAATTGGCGCGCCCGGAGAGATTCGAACTCCCGACCACCAAGTTCGTAGCCTGGTACTCTATCCAACTGAGCTACGGGCGCGTGAACCGACCATTATACATCATCGTCGCGGAGGTCGCCCGACGACGCGAAGGGGCGCGATTATTCAAATCGCGCGCCGCGCCGTCAATCCCTGTCTCGGCCTCCCACTCCGGCCGAGTGAAGGAACCTCGCGAGCAACGTCGCGGCGTCCAGCGCCGATCTCGACGCGATCGAATCGCTCGCGGTCTATGGCGCCGACAATCTCATCGATGTCGCCGATCCCGACCTCGCGCTTCTACGGCGCGGGCGCGCTGCCCGCCTCCGCGCCGAGCCCGTCGAGCAGCCGCTGTCCGTCGCCTTGCATGTTGTGGACGACGATCGCGCTGACCTTCATCGTCGACATCCACTCGCGAAGATGCGGCAGCAGCGTCGGCGATGCGCGATAGGTTTCGAGCAGTCTCCGCGCTTCGGCGTCCGCCAGCGGGCTCTTGCAGTCGATGAGCTCCTGGGTCGCGCCCTCGTGCTGGCGGAAGCAGCTCGACCAGATGTATTCCTGCACGCGCCACGGTGTGAG
>DASYJJ010000443.1:0-1637 GCA_035996605.1 Rhodanobacteraceae bacterium | reverse complement strand
GCCGTCGATGATCTCGCCGAGCGTGCGCGCGCTCGTGTCGCGCGCATAACGACGTTTGTTCTCGTCCATCTCCTCCCTGCGGCCCGTGTAAACGACGCCGAGCCGATCGGCCACCCAGATGTTTTCCATCTTGACGCCAAGACTGACCAGCATGTCCAGGCACGCGATGCCGGCGGCGCCCGCACCAGTCGAGACGAGCTTGATCGTTCCGATATCCTTGCCGGCCACGCGCAATGCGTTCAGAACGGCCGCGCCGACGATGATCGCGGTGCCGTGCTGATCGTCGTGGAACACCGGAATCTTCATGCGCTGGCGAAGTTTCTTCTCGACCTCGAAACACTCCGGCGCCTTGATGTCCTCGAGATTGATGCCGCCGAACGTCGGCTCCAGGCTCGCGATGATGTCGACCAGCTTGTCGGTGTCGTTCTCGGCGATCTCGATGTCGAATACATCGATGCCGGCGAATTTCTGGAACAGCATGCCCTTGCCTTCCATCACAGGTTTGGCGGCGAGCGGGCCGATGTTGCCCAAACCAAGCACGGCGGTGCCGTTGGTGATCACGGCGACGAGATTGCCGCGCGTCGTCAGCGTCGCGACTTCGCGCGGATCGCGCACGATCTCCTCGCACGCGGCGGCGACGCCGGGCGAATATGCGAGCGAAAGTTCGCGCTGCGTAACGACGGGCTTGGTCGGAGTGACCTTGATCTTTCCGGCCGGCGCCTTGCGGTGATACTCGAGCGCGGCCTTTTTCAGTTCTTCGATGGTCGACATGTTCGCTGGCGTTGCGACGTGACCGCGCGCGGCCTCGCGCGGATGCGGAATGGGCGGACTCGACTATAGCTCAGCCGGATGACGCGGTCAGGGCGATGCGTAGCCGAGAAAGTCGAGGCTCGCCTGCAGCATCGCCGCGGTGCCGACCGTGAGCGCGCCTTCGTCGAGGAAGAACTTCGGCGAGTGGTTGCTCGGCGCGGCTTCCGCATCCTGGCCGAGCGGTGTTACGCCGACGAAGAAATAGACGCTCGGCGCGGGCACGGCGAGGGCGAGTTGCGGAAAATCCTCGGAGGCCATCCAGCGCTTGGCCTCGCTGACATGATCCGCGCCGAGCGCCTTGACCAGGCTCGCGCGCACGCGTTCGGTCAACTCGGGATCGTTGACGTTGACCGGATTGCTGCCCGGCGATGGAACCTCGGCGTCGACCGTCGCGCCGTTCGCGGCGGCGACGTGCTCGGCGATGTTCTTGAGACTCGTCAGCGCCTGCTTGCGCATCGCTTCATCGAATGCGCGAACGGTGCCATACAACTCCACTTTGTCCGGCACGATGTTGAAACGCTGGCCGCCGTCGAAGATACCGAACGTGACGACGGCAGGATTCGAGTTGATGTCGAGCTGGCGGCTCACGATGGTTTGTGCGCTCGTCACGATTTCGGCAGCGGTCACGATCGGATCGATGCCTTTCCAAGGTGTCGCGCCATGGCTCTGACGTCCGTGGACGACGATGTGGAAGGTGTCCGAGCTCGCCATCTCGCCGCCGGATCGCACGGCGGCGGCGCCCACATTGAGAAAACTGACGACGTGCATGCCGAACACCGCGTCGGGCTTGAAGTCCTTGAAAACGCCTTCCTCGACCATCAGCGGCG
>DASYJJ010000442.1:0-2420 GCA_035996605.1 Rhodanobacteraceae bacterium | reverse complement strand
AGGATCCGGGCCCCGGCCTTCGCCGGGACGACGCGGTGATAAGCCGTCTCTATTTCTGACAGTGCGGACAGTAGTAAGCCGTTCGCTGCCCGAGCGTGACCGCTCGAACCGGCGTGCCGCACACTTTGCACGGCTGTCCTTCACGCCCGTACACGAACAATTCCTGCTCGAAATATCCGGGCTCGCTGTCGGGATTGATGAAATCGCGCAACGTCGTGCCGCCGCGCGTGATCGCGTAGCGGAGCACGCGCTTCACTTCGTCGGCGAGTCGCGCGTAACGCGCGCGCGAGATCGAACCCGCCGCGCGTTTTGGATGAATACCCGCGGCGAACAGCGCTTCGGAGGCGTAGATATTGCCAACACCAACGACGATCGTTTGATCCATCAGGAACACTTTCACGTTCGCGGCGCGTCCTCGCGATCGTTGCCACAAGTAGTCGCCGTCGAAATCATCGCCAAGAGGTTCCGGCCCGAGCCCGGCGAGCAGCGGATGGACTTTGCCCGGCGCCTGCCACAGTTGCGAGCCGAAGCGGCGCGGATCAGTGAAACGCAAGATGCGCCCGGAATCGAGCCGCCAGTCGACATGATCGTGCGCGCCTATCGGCGTCGTCGCTGGCAGCACGCGCAGCGAGCCCGACATGCCGAGATGCAGCAATGCGCTGCCGGCTCGGGTGTGCACGAGGAGATATTTCGCGCGACGTTCGATCGCGTCGATGCGCTGGCCGGGCAGTTTTGTGCGCAGCGTGCGCGGAATTGGCCAGCGTAGTCGCGGCTGGCGGATGTCGAGTCCGACGACGGTGCGGCCGATCAGGTGCGGGGCGAGTCCGCGGCGTGTGGTTTCAACTTCGGGAAGTTCGGGCATATTGATCTCCCTTCTCCCGCCGTGCGGGAGAAGGCGCCGGAGGCGGATGAGGGAAGCTTTGGCGTCGAACCAACTTGCCCTCACCCTAGCCCTCTCCCGCGAGCGGGAGAGGGGATTTGTCGACTATGGTCTTGGTGGTCGTGCGGCGTCGCTTTCCGGCGAAGCAAACAGCAGCGCGCTGAAGCGATCCGGCACCAACGCGATCGTTCCTCCGACTTCGACGTAACGATCGTTGTGGATGGCGTCGGTGGTGCCGAACTTCAACACCGTGCCGTCGACTTCGAGTGTCGCGGCCGGCGGTTCGAGGCCGAGTTTTGCGACATCGAGCTCGTTGGCCGGCCTGCGATAACGCACCGGCGCGCGCACGATGTAGGTGAGCCGTTCGATAACCTTGTCGTCCGCCGGCTTCGATTCCGGTTCGCGCATCATCCAGTGCCCGTCGATTTTTTCGAAGCGGCGCGCCGTGCAACCCTGGCAAGTGACTGCGAGCGAGCGGATCGCGTCGGGATCCATCTTCGTCAGCGGATCGCGTTCGAGCGCGTGTTCGCGGCGAAACTCGGCGTACACGGCGAGGCCTAGCAGCACGACGATCGCCAGCATGAACAGATTCGTGCGTGCGCGTCGTCGCATGTCAGCGCCTGCGCCTCTGCCACCAGATCGCCAAACCGCTGCTCGCGAGCAGGAGCGGCAGCGCGATCAGGAACAGGACGCTGAGCCATCCAAGTTGCGTCTGCGTGAGTGCGAGCACGCGATCCGGCGCGGACTTGTCCGGCACGCTGATCTGATCGTCGTCGCCGAGCAGCCAGTCGAACACGCGCTGACCGAATTCGCGGTTTCCGCCATTGCCGAGAAAACTGTTGGAAAGGAAATCTCCGTCGCCGATCACGACGACGCGTTGCTCGCGTTTGTCCGGGCGTGGCGAAAGACGCGACAGCGCAAAGCCGAGATCGAGAGGTCCGGCGATCTCGCCGGCGTCGGCGTCTTGCCGGATCGTGTCGGCCGATTCTCCCGCTTTGGGAATATGGCCGGTTTCGTTCCAGGATTTGTCGGAGCTGCGCAAAATGGGCTTGATGTCCCATGCCGGCTCGGACAGCTGCGCAAGCGCGACCGGTTGCGGCAACAGCATCGTCAAGAGGAATCCGCGCGTGATCGCGTGTGCGGGATACTTGTCGAGCGCAACGAAGCTCGGATCGCCGAGCCCGAACGCGCTGCCGCTCGCGTCGACGACGGTGCCCGGCAGAGCGCGGATCGAAAGCGATTTCGCCAACGCGTCGAGACCGACCTCCTCGCCGGGTTCGGTCAGCCATAAGAGATTGCCGCCGCGATCGATGTAGTCGACGAGCTCGTGCGCAACAGCCGGCGGCAGCGCAACGCGCGGATTCGCCAGGACGACAAGATCGGTGTTCTCCGGCACCTTGCCCGTGCTCGCCAGCGGCAGCGGTACCGCGCGCAGTCCGCGATCCGTGAGCGCGGCGACGAACTGGCCAAGATCGCTGTTCGCCTTGCCGAGCGGCTGGCGTTCGCCTTCGCCTTCGAGGAACGCGACGATGCGCTCGCG
>DASYJJ010000441.1:0-3241 GCA_035996605.1 Rhodanobacteraceae bacterium | reverse complement strand
CGCCCGCCCGACGATCCGATCGTCAAGGCGGAACTGCAGGCGGTGCTCGGCCGCATCGATTTCCATCTTGGACTCCACGCCGAAGCGAGCGAGCTGCAGCGCCAAGCCGCGACATCGTTTGCGGCGACCGGAACGCATCCGCTGCAACTCGTCGAAGTCGAGCTCGACCGCGCCGAGACATCGCTCGAAGCGGTCGATATGAAACCCGCGGTGTCGATGCTGGACGCTGCAAGCGCGGGCCTGACTGCCATAGCCGACGCGCCCGTCCGCGACCACATTCGCCTGTTGACATTGCGCGCTTCGCTCGCCGTCACGCAGCGCAACTTCGCCGATGCCAAGCGCGAGGCGGATGCCGCACTCGATCTCGCGCGGCATCCGCCCGTGGACGATCGATTGCTTGCGCATGCGCTGTTGCTGGCGGGCGACGCCGAATGGGGCCTGCACGCGCTGGATCCGGCCGAGCAGCATTTTCGCGATGGCCTCACGCTCGCCGAGAACACCGAAGGCAGCGAAGGACTCACCGTCGCTTCGCTGCATCGCAACCTCGGAATCATCGCGGCCAGCCGCTCGCACTATGCGGATGCGCTCGCGCAAGTGCACGCGACCCTCGATATCCACAACAAGGTTCTGGGACCAGAACATCCGCAGACGCTCGATGACATGGTCGACATCGCGCAGTACGAGCAGCACCTCGGCCACTATCGCGAAGCACGCGAGCTTTTGCAAAAGACCGACGCGATCCAGCAGCGCACGCTCGGCGCGGAAAGTCCGTCGCGCGCCGGCACGCTGGTGGACCTCGGCCTAGCGTTGATCGACGACGGCGATCTCGACGGCGCCGAACGCGCGTTCAACGATGCGATAAGAATCTGGGAACCCAAGCTCGGCCGCGATTTTCAGGGCGTGCAATTCGCGGTCGGCAATCTCGGCCACGTTCATCGGCTGCAGGGCCGCCTCGACGAGGCCGAAGCCGAGTTGACGGAAGTCAAGCGCACTTTCGAAAAACAGGGCGTGAAGGACGACCCGGAATTGTTCTACCAGCTTGGCGAACTGCAACGCCTGCGTGGCAGCAAGGAAGCCGCGGTTGAACTCGATCGACAGGCCGTTGGATTCGCACAGGCCAAGGAAGGCGAAGGCAGCGAAACAACCGCGCTCGCGCATCACTACCTCGCACTCGCGCTGCGCGATGCGGGCGACAGGCTCGGCGCCGAGCGCGAATTCCGTGCGGCGCTCGCTTATTTCAGCGCGATGTTTCCGACCACGGGCCATCCTCAGACGGCCAATGTGCAACTCGATCTCGCAGGGCTTCTCGCCGCGGATGCCACTCGCCACGACGAAGCACGGCAGCTGGCCGAGCAGGCGACACAAATCCGCGAACACTTCTTTGGTAACGGCGACAGCAGAACCGCGGCGGCGCGGGTTCTGGCCAGCCGTATCGCGCAGGGTTCCGCCGGTGTTTCGACCGATTCGCCATCGAAGCAGCGCGCGCGGCATTTGCCGCGATCGGCGTGAGCGCGCTGGTCGATGCGGAGTCTTGGTCGCTTGCGCGAACGCGCAAGGCCGATTTGCTGCGCGCGGCTCCGCTTCATGCGATCGGCAGTGTTACGATGTTTTGGGTCATCCAGCGCATCGCGGCGCTCTGATTCGGATTCGCCAGAATCCCTGCTGCACCGTGCATCGAGCCCATCTTTGGTGTACACAAGACGCCGTGAATAGCGTCCCCGCCCAGCACGGTTCCGCTCGGATGCATCGCGTGCGACGAGCGCTTGCAATGGCAGCTGCGCTCGCGATGATGGCTACGATCCAAGGCTGCGCGGTCGAATGGACGCGCGAGCATCGCCTCTACTGCAGCATGGACGAACAACTGCTGGTCCGCGACACGCTGTACTTCGGATTGTCGATTCCGGATGGCGGAGAAGTTGCCGAAGCAGACTGGAAACGCTTCGAGAACGACACCATCTCGCACCTGTTTCCGCAAGGATTCACCGTGCTCGACGCGCACGGCGCGAGGCGCGGAACCAGCGGCGACGCGATCCATGAGCCGAGCCGCGTCGTCATCGTGATTCATGACGACGACGCGAAATCACGATCCGCAGTCGAGGAAATTGTTCGAGACTATCGAGCAGCATTCCGTCAAGAGGCCGTCCTTCGCGAACGAGCAGCGGTCTGCGTTTCCCGCTGAGCGGTGATGGCTTCGTCGCAAACGGGGAATCGCACGCATGAACAACGCAACACTTCTCGCACTGGCTGCATTTCCCGATCAACTTGAAGCGTTCTTCGCGGCGATACCTCCGCGCCGCGCGAACTTTACGCCGTCGTCGTGGGAAGGCATCCCGAGCGAATCGTTCACGCCGATCGGCCAGATCTGCCACGTTCGCGATGTCGAGATCGACGGCTACCAGGTTCGCATCGCGCGTACGTTGAGCGAGTCTCAGCCGACGCTTCCAGCGCTCGACGGCGATCACCTGGCGCGCGCGCGCGAATACTCCAAGGCAGACGCGGCACAAGTCCTTGCGACATTCCGCGCGGCGCGGCAGCGCACGCTGGATTGCATCCGAAACCTCGATGCGGCGGAGCTCGAACGCCGCGCCGTTTTCGAGGGCTATGGCCTGGTCACGATTCGCGGTCTGATCCACTATCTTTGCAGCCACGATCAGCAGCATCTCGCCGGATTGCAATGGTTGCTTGGAAAGATGGAAGCGCCATAGCTCGAACTGCCACGCCAACGTCGTCACCGGGCGGCTGTGCGTAGAATGCCCTCGCCAGTCAACACGACGAACCAGCCATTCGCCTTTGTGATGCAGGTCCGCTAAACGCCCCTACCCTGCGCTGAATCCGGCAGCAGCTGCCCGCGGTCCGCCATAACCACGTCGGTATACTGGCGCCGCTATCCACCGGGGAGTCCACAATGGATCTGCGTACGCCCGTGTCCCGTTCGCGGCACGTTGGTGCTGTCGTGCTTGTCGTCCTCTCACTCGCCATCGGCGCCTGCAACCGGCCGCCGCCGAGTGTTCCCCAGGTTCAAGGCAAGAAACCCGTTGCGGCCGAAGCGCCGCCAAAGACCGAGAAGCCGCAAGGTTTCGCGCTCTCGTCGACACGCGCCGAGCCGTTTCAGGGGCAGCTGGCTCTCACGCTCGAATTCACGCAGCCGATGGTCGGAACGCAGGGCTTCGACACGCTGATTTCGGTCACCGGCCCGAAAGACGAAAACGTGCAGGGCAGCTGGGCGCTGGACGACAACGGC
>DASYJJ010000440.1:0-2910 GCA_035996605.1 Rhodanobacteraceae bacterium | reverse complement strand
GGCCGTGCAGGAAGCGCGGGCGCGTGTGCTTGGCGAAGCGGGGCAGGCCGACTGGCTCGCGCGCCGCATCGCCGACGCCGACGATTTCGACGAGGCGCAGCAGCAGCGTCTTGAATCCGATGCCGCGCGCGTGCGCATCATGACGCTGCACAAGGCCAAGGGTCTCGAGTTCGATCTCGTGTTCATGCCGTTCGCCGCGATTGCGCCGAGCGATTCGTTTCCCGGCGGCCTTGGTCTCGTCGCCGAGCGCTTCGACGGCCGGCGCGTGCTGCGTGCGCGCATCGCCGGCATCGAGGATGACGAGTACGGCATCGCCGCCGAAACCGAGAAGCGCGAGATTCTCGCCGAGCAGCTGCGGCTGCTCTACGTCGGCCTGACGCGCGCGCGATGCGCGGCGTGGGTCTATGCGTGCGTCATCAATTTTGGCGGCGAGAAGTCGGCGCTGTCGTGGTTGCTGCATCGACAGCCGGACGGCAAGGTGTCGCGGCCGAAGGCCGATACGATCGATGCCGCGTTCGATCGGCTCGCCCATGCGGCGCCGCGCGCGATTGTCGTCGAGGTGCTTCCCGATGTCGTAAGCCGCGCTCTGCAATTTCCACCCGTCGTTGCCGAAGATGATTCGATGCGCACAGCGAGGCGACTTGTGCATCGCGACTGGTGGGTGCACAGCTTCTCGCAACTCGCTCGCGAAGATTCGGGCGCGGCGGTCGACGAGCAGGGCGCCGAAGACGAACCGGTCATTGCCGAAGCGATCGATCCGGTGATCTCGCCCTATGTCGGCGCGCGCTTCGGCAACGCGCTGCACGCCGCGCTCGAAACGATCGACTTCGCGCGATGGCGCGATTGGCGCGGCGATGCGCCGCCAACCGGCGAAGACGAACCGCTGCGACGCGCGCTTGGCGCGAACGGCTATGTCGAAGACGACGTCGCCGGCGGCATGCGACTGCTCTCGGCACTCGTTCGCGATACGGTGAACGTGCGTCTGCCGGAAGGATTGCGCCTGGTCGACATTGGCGGCGCCGATCGGCGCGCCGAGATCGAATTCCATTTCGCGCTGCGGCCGGTGCTCGTCGATCGGCTCATGGAGCTCCTCCACCGCCACGACGTGCTGCGCGAGCGCGATGCATTTGGTACGCGCGAGCGGCTCGAAGGCCTGATGACAGGACGCATCGATCTTGTTTACCGGCACGACGATAAGATCTATCTGCTCGACTACAAGAGCAACCGGCTCGCCGATTATTCGCCGGCAGGGCTCGAGCGCGCGGTGCAGGACAGCGAATACGATCTGCAATATCTGATCTACACACTCGCGCTGCATCGCTGGCTGCGCTTCCGTCGCGCGGACTACGATTACGATGCGAACTTTGGCGGCGTGCGTTATCTCTTCTGTCGCGGTTTGGATCCGTCGCGCGCGGATTCGCCGGGCATTTTCGTCGCGCGCCCGTCGCGCGCATTCATCGATGAGCTCGACACGCTGCTCGCGCCGCCGCGCCGGGAGGTTGCATGAGCGCGCTCGATCGCTGGCTGCGCGAAGGCTGGCTGCGGCCGCTTGATCATGCGCTCGGCGCGAGTTTGCAGCGTCTGCGTCCAGAAACGCCCGACGCGGTCGCGCTCGCGGCCGCGCTGGCGAGCCGCGCGCTTGCATTCGGCCACAGTCTCGTGCCTCTGGATCGCATCGGCGACCTGCTCGCGGAAATTTCGCTCGAACATGCGCCGTTCCTTCCGGAACCCGAGGCGTGGCGCGAGCAGTTGCGCGCATCCCCTTATGTCTCGGACGGCCACGACGGCGCACCCGGCAAGCCGCTGGTCTTCGCCGCCGACAGCATTGCGCTGCGTCGATATCACGATTACGAAGTGCGGCTCGCGCGCGCGCTCCGCACGCTCGATGGTCCCGTGGAACCGGCGCCGGATCGCGACTGGCTGCGCGAACGTCTCGCGGTCCTGTTCCCCGATTCAGCGGATGCGAAACCCGATCGTCAGGCGATCGCCGCCGCGCTCGCGCAATTGCAGCGCGTCGTGCTGCTGACCGGCGGGCCCGGTACCGGCAAGACGACGACGGTGGCGCGCGTGCTCGTGCTTGCCGTCGGTGCCGCGTTGCAGCACGGTGAAGTTTTGCGGGTCGCGCTCGCCGCACCGACCGGCAAGGCGGCCGCGCGACTTTCCGAGGCATTGCGTGAAAGTTATGAGCAGCTTCTCCTGCGTGAGCGTATCGACAGTGTCTTGCGCGATGCGCTGCCGAGCGCGGCGAGCACGCTGCATCGTCTTCTCGGCGGGCGTCCGGAGTCGGTCCACTTTCGGCACGACGCGAAGAATCCGCTGCCGGCCGATCTGGTTATCGTCGATGAAGCATCGATGGTCGATCTGCCGCTGATGTGCAAGCTCGTCGAGGCGGTTCCTTCCGGCGCGCGCCTGATCCTCATCGGCGATCGCGATCAATTGCCGTCGGTCGAAACCGGCGACGTGCTGGCGGCGCTGTGCGACGCGGCCGGCGACGGCGGCGCGTGGACGCATGCGATCGCACGCTCGTTGAATTCGTTGCTCGGAACTTCAGTGCCCGTGCGTGAGGACGGCAGTGCGGCGCTGACGCGCGTGGAGCTCGATCGCAGTCATCGACAGTCCGCGGAACTCGACATCGCCGGCCTGAGCGCCGCGATTCGCGTCGGCGATTCCGAACGTGTGATTGCGGAATTGCGCGCAAAAGCGTATCGCGGGGTGCACTGGCATGTCGGTCGCGATACTGCGCTTGCAGCGTTCGTGCTCGATCACGCGCTGGGGCACTATCGGGCAATCGCAGCCGCGCAGGACGTCGCGACCGCACTTCCGATGTTGCGTCGTCACCGCATTCTCACCGCTGTGCGCGAGGGCGAGGCGGGAAGCCGCGTACTCAACGCGCGCATCGCGCAGGCGTTG
>DASYJJ010000439.1:0-3054 GCA_035996605.1 Rhodanobacteraceae bacterium | reverse complement strand
CCATGATCCCGAGTGGGGCACAAAATCCGGTGATTGCCACATCCCGAATGCCGAATCCCGAATCCCGGCTCTTCAGTGAACTGGACCGACTACACGATCCTCGCCGTGCTGGGCCTCTCGGTACTGATGGGCCTGTGGCGGGGGTTCATCGGCGAAGTGCTGGCGCTGGTGTGCTGGGTGCTCGCATTCTGGGTCGCCTGGATGTTCGGGCCGGCCCTTGCAGAACACTTTTCCGCCAGCATATCCACGCCATCGGTGCGCGTGCTGCTGGCTTACGTGCTGTGTTTCGTGACGGTGCTGATCGCGGGCGCGATCGTCGCCTACCTGATGCGCAAGCTGGTCGAGGGCAGCGGTCTCTCGGGCAGCGATCGGCTGCTCGGCATGGTTTTCGGTCTCGTGCGCGGTTTCGCGCTGGTGACGCTGGTGGTGCTCTTGTTGGGATTCACACCGTTTCGGCGTGATCCGTGGTGGAATCAATCGCGCCTGCTGCCGAATTTCGAAATCGGGGCGCGCTGGCTGGGTGATCGTCTTCCGGAAGAAGTCGCGAAATACCTGGAACCTGTCGAGAACCTGACCAAGCCCGTGCTGCCGCAAAACACCAAGCCCGCGCCGCCGTCCAAACCGTCGTCTGCCTGATCAGAGCATCCCTAGCCCATGTGCGGAATCATCGGCATCGTCGGAAAATCGGAAGTCGGGTCGGCTTTGTATGACGCGCTGACCGTTCTGCAGCATCGCGGCCAGGACGCGGCGGGTATCGCCACCATCGACGGCAATCGTCTTCGCCTGCACAAGGGTCCGGGCCTCGTACGCGACGTGTTCACGCGCGAAGCGATGCTCGGTCTTCGCGGCAACGTCGGCATCGGCCACTGCCGGTATCCGACTGCCGGCGCCGAAGGCTCGTCCGAGGCGCAGCCGCTGTTCGTCAATTCGCCGTACGGAATCGCGCTGTGCCACAACGGCAACCTGATCAACGTCGAAGCGCTGCGTCGCGAGATATTCGAGGACGACCGGCGTCACATCAATACCGATTCCGATTCGGAAGTCCTGCTCAACGTGCTTGCGCACGAATTGCAGATCCAGGATCGCATGGCGTTGTCCTCGGACAACATCTTCAAGGCGGTTGCCGGCGCGCATGCGCGCTGCGTGGGCGGTTATGCGGTGGTCTCGCTGCTGCTCGGTTACGGCGTGCTCGCGTTCCGCGATCCGCACGGCATCCGGCCGCTCGTGCTCGGCGAACGCGATACCGGCGCGGGCAAGGAATATGCGGTCGCTTCCGAATCGGTCGCGCTCGACATTCTCGGGTTCAAGCTGCTGCGCGATGTCGCGCCGGGCGAAGCGGTGCTGATCACGCTCGACGGCAAGCTGCTCGCGCGCCAGTGCGCCGAACCCGCGACGCATGCGCCGTGCATCTTCGAATATGTGTATCTCGCGCGCCCCGATTCGATGATCGAGGACGTATCGGTGTACAAGGCGCGCCTGCGCATGGGCGAAAAACTCGCCGAGAAGATCCTGCGCCTGATGCCCGATCACGATATCGACGCGGTGATCCCGATTCCCGACACCTCGCGCACGGCGGCAGGTCCGCTCGCGCAGGCGCTCGGCGTGCCGGTGCGCGAAGGCTTCGTCAAGAACCGCTACATCGGCCGCACGTTCATCATGCCGGGCCAGAGCGAGCGCGTGAAATCGGTGCGGCGCAAGCTCAATCCGATTCCGCTCGAGTTCCGCAAGAAGAACGTGCTGCTCGTCGATGATTCCATCGTGCGCGGCACCACCTCCAAGCAGATCATCCAGATGGCGCGCGAGGCCGGCGCGAAGAAAGTGTACTTTGCGTCAGCGGCGCCGGCGGTGCGTTATCCGAACATCTACGGCATCGACATGCCGGCCGTAGCCGAGCTCGTCGCGCATGGCCGCACGACCGAGGAAGTGCAGGCGATCCTCGGCGCCGACTGGCTCGTCTACCAGGATCTTGACGATCTCATCTGGGCGGTGCGCGACGGCAACGAGGATCTGAAGCACTTCGACACCTCGTGCTTCTCCGGCGAGTACGTGACCGGCGTCGCGCCGACGTATTTGAGCGAGCTCGAGTTCGCCCGCTCCGACGAGGCCAAGTCGCAGCGCCGACAGGCGAGCTGAGCCATTGCGGCGTTCGCGCCGCACGGCTGCAATGCCGCTGTAGCAAATCGCGCGTATTCCACATCGCGGCACGGGTCGTGCGGCGTCCGCGATTGCAATGTCCGCTTTTCCGCGGCTACTGCGTTTCCTTAAGAGGGGGGACAGAGACTCGCTTTGCATCTCGGGGGTGCTGACCTGTGCGCGCGGCTGGCCTTCCGTGGCCGCCCTGCCGAGGAGCCCCGTGGATGACTCGCCGTTTTTTCAGCCCGCCCATTCTGGTCGATGCGACTCTGGTTGATACGAGTCTGGTCGATCCGACCCTTGTCGATCACCGCACCGCACCGCGGGCCGCCAGCGAATGGGTGCCGCCGCGCCCGAACGAGTCTTCGCGTCGCGCGAGCAGGCTGCATCGGCTGCGCGTGCCGGCGCTCGTGGTTCTTCTGCTCGTCCTCTGGATCGGTCTGTTCGGCTGGGCCGCGCAAGCGCCGTTGACCGGGGTATTCCAGCCTGATCAGCGGATCCATTTTTCCGGCAGCGATTTCCATGTCGTTATGGGCGCAGGCGTCGAGGACGGTCGACACCTCGGCATCAATTCGGTGGGCGCCGAGCACATGGCGTTGCAGGCGCGCTCGTTCGCGACTCCGATCGATGCGGACGCGGTGCGCGTGCTGCGTTACCGCCTGCAGGATTTTCCACGCACCCTCGAGCTTTCGTTCGTGTTCCGTCGCGCAGACCAGCCCGACGACGTGCACACCGTCACCTTGCCGCCGGCGGGCGGCTATCCCGCGTATTTCGATCTTTCGACCGTGCCGGACTGGCGGGGTCGCATCGTCGAAATAGGATTCGCAGAATTTCCGACCGCGCAGCTCGTGCCGGCGGACATCGCGTTCCGACCGTTTTCGCTGATGGAAGCGGAGCTCTGGTCGCCGTCGTGGCGGGGCA
>DASYJJ010000438.1:0-6063 GCA_035996605.1 Rhodanobacteraceae bacterium | reverse complement strand
CGGCCGCCGTACGCGCCGACCGGCATGCCGCCGCCGATGATCTTCCCGAACGTGGTCAGATCCGGCGTGATTCCGTAGAGCTGCTGCGCGCCGCCGAGCGCGACGCGAAAGCCGGTCATGACTTCGTCGAAAATCAGCAGCGCGCCGTGCTTCGTGCAGAGCTCGCGCAATGCGGCGAGATAGCCTTCGCGCGGGAGAATCAGATTCATGTTGCCGGCGATCGGCTCGATGATCAGCGCGGCGATCTCCTCGCCGACTTCGGCGAAGAGTTTGCGCGCGGCGTCGAGATCGTTGTACGGCAGCGTCAGCGTCAGATCGGCGAGCGCCTTCGGCACACCTGGCGATGTCGGCGTGCCGAACGTGAGCGCGCCCGAACCGGCCTTGACCAGAAACGCATCGGCGTGGCCGTGATAGCAACCTTCGAACTTCACGATGCGCGTGCGGTTCGTGTAGCCGCGCGCGAGTCGGATCGCGGACATCGTCGCTTCGGTGCCGGAGTTGACCATGCGAACGACATCGATCGACGGCACGAGCCTGGCGATCGTTTCCGCCATCGTGACTTCGGCGGGGCACGGCGTGCCGAACGAGAGTCCATCGCCGATCGCGCGCTCGACCGCCGCGCGCACGTGCGGATGGTTGTGGCCGACGATCATCGGTCCCCATGAACCGACGTAGTCGATATAGCGCGTACCTTCGACATCCCACAGATAAGCGCCGTCGGCGCGCGCCGTGAAGAACGGTTCGCCGCCCACCGATTTGAACGCGCGCACGGGCGAATTGACGCCGCCGGGCATGCGGATGAGCGCGCGTTGGAAGAGGTCGTGGTTGGTGGTCATGGAAAATTCATTCTAGTGACGCCGGCGGCGAAAAATTCACCTCTCCCGCCTGCGGGAGAGGTCGCCCGAAGGGCGGGTGAGGGAGGTCGGAGTGAAGCCGTTGATTTCGAAAAGCGTCCCTCACCCTAACCCTCTCCCGCAAGCGGGAGAGGGGACACATCGTGCTTGCGGCTTGGCGTGACCAGCGAGTTCATCTCGCTAGCGCGGCCGTTCGCGGGGCGACGGCATATTGTCTTACGAATGCTTCGAGCCGAATAGCGCAGCGAATGCCCGCGCCGCAGTAACCACGTCTGCAGCGGCGAATACCGATGAGATCGCGCCGAGATAGTTCGCACCGGCTTTGATCAATTCCGCACCGTTCTCGGGCGTGATGCCGCCGATCGCGACGAGTGGCAGACCGAAGGCTTTTGCCTCGCGCAATAACGCCGGTGTCGCATTGCGCGCTTGCGGTTTCGTCGGCGACGTATGAAACGCGCCGAACGCGAGATAATCCGCGCCTGCAGCCGCGAGACCACGCGCGCGTTCCAGCGAGTCGTAGCAGGACGCGCCGATGATCCTGCTGGCGCCGAGTCGTGAACGCGCCGACAGGATGTCCTTGTCGTCTTCGCCGAGATGCACTCCGTCCGCGCTAATCGCGGCGGCGAGCTCGACGTCATCGTTGACGATCAGAGGAACACCGTGACGCGCGCACAACGCAGCGATCGCCCTCGCTTCGGCAAGCCGACGTGCGTCGTCGTCGGTCTTGTCGCGATATTGCAGCAGCGTCGCGCCACCCTCGATCGCCGCGGCGCAGACCTCAAGCAGATCGGCGCGCGGTCCGTTGGTGATCGCGTAGAGACCGTCATGTGGGAGTAGAGGATGAGCCATCGTCGATTCGCGCAGGACTTCGCCGGAGTTTAACGTCGCCGTCGCGGTCGTGGTCCGGCCGGTCCATCGACAATTGCAACCGTTGCGTCGTGGTGGACTGCCCGGTGAAACGCGTTCTCACTTCGATCGTTTTCATTCTGGTCTCGGCGACTGCCGATGCCGCGGTGCAGGCACCGGTGTTCAAATGGGCCTACGGCGGCTGTTTCTCGTCGTGGTGCCAGACCGGCTGGTACAGCTCGCCGGCGACGATCGACATCGACGGTGACGGCAAGCTCGATGTCGTCGCGGGCTCATATGATGTCGTCGCGCTGAAGGGAACGGACGGCACGCTGCTGTGGCGCGCAGCCAGCGGCGATCGTGTGTGGCCTGGCATCGCAATCGGCGATCTCGCCGGCGACGGACATCCGGCGATCGTCGTCGGCCGCAGCGGCCCGACGGTGACTGCCTACAACCTCGATGGCAGCGTACGGACCGGCTGGCCCGTCAGCGCGTTCGCGAGCGGCGAAGTGCGCTCGCTCGCGCTCGCCGATCTCGACCATGAGGGACAGCTCGCTGTCATCGTCGGCGATGCAGCCAGCGTTTCGGCGAATCAGATCAATGCGCTCGCACCGAACGGACAAACGCGTCCGGGCTGGCCCGCGCGGCATGCGTCGGATCCCGGTTACGGCGCCGGCATGTACAACGAAAATCTCGCGATCGCCGACATGGACGGCGACGGCTATCCGGAAATCTACGCGCCGACCGACACGCATTACGTGACAACGCTCGATCGCAACGGCGCGGAGATTCGTGCAAACGCGATGTACGGCACCAGCTCCGATGGGTCCGGACCCAAGTTCTGGGCCGAAGTCGGGACCAATGTCGATCAGGCCGCGGATCTTCGCGGCTACACCGAATGCGACACCGAACGCCGCCCGAATTTCGCAAGCTCCGCACCCGCGATCGCCGATGTCGACGGCGATCACGTGCCCGAGCTCGTGTTGCCCGGCAACGTCTACAACTGCAGCACCGATCCATATACGGACCTTTACTACGATGTCTGGCTGCTTCGCAGCGATCGCACGCGCTGGGCCGCGAGCGGCTTCGACTGGACCGTGATCCCGCTGCAAGGCGCGAGCGGCGCGCCGCTGTCCGAAGACTACAACGTGATCCAGAACATCGCCGCGAACGCCGTCGTCTCCGATCTCGACGGCGATGGTCGCCAGGAAATCCTGCTGCCGAGCTACGACGGAAAGCTGCATGCCTGGTGGCTCGACAAGACCGAGCACGCGTCGTGGCCGTTCGTGATTCCCGGCAGCGGATTCCATTTCGCGTCCGAGCCCGTCATCGCCGATCTCGACAACGACGGCTCGCCCGAAGTGCTGTTCACGAGCTGGGGCCAGAACGACAACGGCGAGTCGGGCAAGCTCTACGTCTTGAATGCGCGCGGCGAGCAACTCTATGCGATCGATCTGCCGGCACCGCGAGACGGCACCTGGAGCGGCGGACTTGCCGCGCCGACACTCGCCGACATCGATGGCGACGGCGAGCTCGACGTCATCATCCAGACCGTCGATGCAGGCGTCGTTGCCTACGATCTGCCGGGCACACGTTACGCGCGCACACTATGGCCGACCGGCCGCGGCAGCTATCGGCGGGCCGGCGTCGCTTTCAACGATCGGGTGTTCGCCGACGGCTTCGGCGGCTGAGCGGCGGCTTGCGGCTACGCGTCACTTGGATCGCCGGCGCGCCGCTGCGACAATGCGGGTTGCGCCTTTCCGATACTTCTTCGCATGTCTCAATCCGCCGCCGCCGCCTCGGATACCGTGCCGTTTCGCACCTTCATGTGCGTGGTCTGCGGTTTCATCTACAGCGAAGCCGACGGCTGGCCGGCCGACGGCATAGAGCCGGGCACGCGCTGGGAAGATGTGCCGGAAACGTGGACCTGCCCGGATTGCGGCGTGACCAAGTCCGATTTCGAGATGGTCGAGATCTGAGCCCGACTTGGTCATCCCGGCGAACGCCGGAATGAGAAACAAGCGCGACGACGAGTGTGGAAGGCATCGAGCAAGCGGATGCCTCAAAGCCGCCACACGCCGTCCTGATTTCGTCACGCGCGCGACGCATCGCCTGCACCGACACGTGATCGACTGACGATGAGTCGATCAACGGAGTCGTTCATGCGTGTTTTTGTACCGGTCGAAGATGCCAGCGTCGATGCCGACGCCGGCGCTCTCGTTCCTTATCGCTGCGGCATCGTGTGCGCGCACGAATTGCGTGGCGTGCTCGTGCTGCGCGACGGGGTGTGGCGCGAACCCGTCGCCCTCAACGATGAATCTCCATCGCATCGCCTGACATCAGCTTGAGCTTGTCGGCTTGGCCGGCATTGAGCTCGAGCACGTAACGCGCGGGCGCGCCGCTGGAATAGGCCGGGCAGGGATCAGCCTGACACGGTGGCACGCTGCGCTGCACGCTGACGAGCTTGCGATTGGCGTCGAAGAACAGCATGTCGAGCGCAATCTTCGTGTTCTTCATCCAGAACGCGCGCGGCGCATCGTCGTCGAACACGAACAGCATGCCGTGATTGGCGTCCATTTGCGTGCGCTCCATCAGGCCGTGCTCGCGCGAGGCGTCGTCGGACGCGACCTCGATCGTGAAGCGTTGGCCGTTGAGCTCGACGTACGGTGACGATGCGCAGGCTTGCAGTGAAAGTCCCAACATAGTCGCCAGGATCGGGAAGCGAAGTATGCGGTAGGTTTCGTTCATTGCGTGATTCCTCAAAGGCGGGCCGAATCGATCATTTCCACGGGCGTTAGCGTCGATGTCTGGAAAGAGCCGCCGGTCGTCGTCGGCGAATGGATCGGAAGCAACGCCGCTCAGTCGAGCGCATAGCCGAACTGCTGGCGGAACTGGTCGGCGAACTCGTCATAGGTGAAACGCTGGTTCTGCGTACCCGGATGCTCGACCTTCAACGCACCCATCAGCGACGCGACGCGGCCGACGGTCGGCCAGTCCATGCCGCGCATGATCGCGAAGATGAGGCCGGCGCGGTAGGCGTCGCCGCAGCCGGTCGGGTCGGATACGCGGCGCTCGTGCGCGGGCGGAATATCGAAGGTCTCTTTCTTGGTGTGAATCAGCGAGCCCTTCGGTCCGCGCGTGACGATGTACGCGTTGACCTTCCCGGTGATTTCCTCCGCGGACCATCCGGTGTTCCGCTGCAGAAGAAGCGATTCGTAGTCGTTGACGGTGACGTAATCGGCCTTGTCGATGAACGCGCGGAATTCCTCGCCGGAAAAGAGCGGCATTGCCTGGCCGGGATCGAAGATGAAAGGAACGCCGCGCGCCGAAAACTCTTCGACGTGCTGCAGCATCGCTTCGCGGCCGTCGGGCGCGACGATGCCGAACGTCGCATCGGCGACGTCGCGCACGTGGTTCTCGTACGAACGCATCATCGCGCCCGGATGGAACGCCGTGATCTGGTTGTCGTCGAGATCGGTCGTGATGAACGCCTGCGCCGTGTACAGGTCCTCGAGCACCTTGACGCAGTCGAGCCGGATCTCGCAGCGCGAGAAGTGCTCGCGGTACGGCGCGAAATCTTGGCCGACGGTCGCCATCGGCAGCGGATCCGCACCGAGGAGCTTCAGGTTGTAGGCGATGTTGCCCGCGCAACCGCCAAACTCGCGGCGCATGCGCGGCACCAGGAACGACACGTTCAGGACGTGCACCTTGTCGGGCAGGATGTGGTTCTTGAACTGGTCCTGGAACACCATGATGGTGTCGTAGGCGAGCGAACCGCAGATCAGAGCTGGCATGACATTCCCGGAAGTTTCACGAATTCAATCTTTCCTGCAGCAGCGCATTGAGCTGCTGCGGATTGGCCTGGCCGCGGGTGCGTTTCATCACCTGGCCGACGAAGAACTGCAACAGTTTATCCTGCCCTGACCGATAGGCGGCGAGTTGCGCGGGAAATTCCGCCAATACCGCATCGATCGCCGCGGCCAGGGCGCCGCTGTCGGAAATCTGGCGCAGGCCGCGTTCGGAGATAACGGCATCGGCCTCGCCTTCGCCATTCCACATTGCGACAAATACACTTTTCGCGATCTTGCCGGAGATCGCACCGTCGCGCACGCGCGCGAGCAGCTGCGCCAAGGCATGCGCGGACACGCGCGAGGCTTCGATCGGCAGCGCCGCTTCGTTCAGCGCTGCAGCAAGTTCGCCCAGCGTCCAGTTCGAACACAACTTCGCTTCGCCGGGCAGCGCGGCCAGCAACGTTTCGAAATAGTCCGCGGTGGCCTTGTCGACGCACAATTGGGTGGCGTCGGCTTCGGGCAGATGCAGCACATCGATGTAACGCGAGCGGCGTGCGGCCGGCAGTTCCGGC
>DASYJJ010000437.1:0-6212 GCA_035996605.1 Rhodanobacteraceae bacterium | reverse complement strand
CCTGTTCCTGTCGCAGCCGTCGGTGAGTCTCCAGTTGTCCGCGCTTGAAAAGGAACTTGGCGCGCGACTGATCGAGCGCCGGCGCCGGCGCGTCGCATTGACGCGCGAAGGGCAGGCGCTTTACGACATTGCGCTGCCGTTGGTCGAAGGGCTCGATGCATTGGATCAACAGTTCCGCGCGCTGAGCGCGGGCTTCGTCGGCAGCGCATTGAACATCGCGGCGGGTGCTTCGACGATCCAGTACCTGTTGCCGCCGCTGGTGCGTTCATTCCGCGAGCAGCATGCGGAAGTGAAGCTCGAGCTCCACAACGTCACCGGCAAAGACGGTCTTGCGCTGCTGCGCTCGGACCAGGTCGATTTCGCGATCGGCTCGATGCTCGACGTGCCGAACGATCTCAGTTACGAAGCGGTTTATTCGTACGATCCGATGCTGATCCTGCCGCTCGATCATCCGCTGGCGGCGAAGTCGGACATCCGTCTCGAAGATCTTTCGCCGTTCGGGCTGATCTTGCCGCCGCAGCGACTGACGACCTACCGGCTCGTCGACCTGATCTTCCAGCAACGCAAGGTGCCGTACCGCGTCGCCATCGAAGTCGGCGGATGGGAAGTCATCAAGCAGTACGTCGCAATGGGACTCGGCATTTCGATCGTCACCGGCATCTGCATCGGCGAAGCCGACCGCGCGCGCCTGGCCGTGCGCAACATGAGCGCGTATTTTCCGCAACGCACCTACGGCGTCGTCGTGCGCAAGGGGAAATACCTGAGCACCAATGCGCGCGCGTTCGTCGATCTGATCAAGCCCGGACTTTTCACGCGACGCGATTATTGGGAAGCAGGGCACTCGGAACGCTGACGCGTGCGCGTGAACGGGCGTAGCATCGACCGCCCATTGCCCGGAGAGTGCCATGATGGACATGCCCAAGCCCGGCGCCGAACACGCGCGGCTCGCGCGTTTCGCGGGAAGCTGGAGCGGCGATGAGGAACTTTCCGATTCGCCGTGGGGACCCGGCGGCGCTGCCATCGGCCGCTGCGAAATGCGCGAAGCGGTCGACGGCATGGCGCTCGTGCAGGACTACACGGAAGAGAAGGGCGGCCAGGCGGTGTTCCGCGGCCACGGCGTTTTCACGATCGATCCGGCGAACGGCGACGTGCTCTGGTGGTGGTTCGACAGCATGGGCTTTCCGCCGGATCCGCCGGCGCGCGGACGCTGGAACGGCGATCGCCTTTTGTTCGAGAAAAAAATGGCGCGCGGCGAAGCGCGCTACGAATTCGTCTTCGGCGGCGATCACTATGACTTCCGCATCGAAAATCGCTTTCCGGGCCAGTCCGAGTTCGTCGTTTTCATGAAGGGCCGCTACCGGCGCCAGCACTGATCCGGCACTGATCGGAAAATTTCTCAGCTTCGCGCCACCGGCAACGTCTGGCTTTCGGCGGGCACCTGCCGACGGAAAATTCGCGCGAGGAAACGGAACACCTTCGGCAGCAGCCACGCCACGAACGCCAGGAACAACACCAGCAGCACCAGAAAAACGAGCGGATGCGTGATCGCGAGGAACAGTCCGCCGAGCGCGAGGCCATCTTCGCCGAAGCTCGCAGTCCAGTTGCTGAGCGGCTCGGGCGAGGTGTTGATTGCCGCGCGACCGCCGCTTTTCGCGAAATGGGTTCCACCAGTGATCATGCCGCCGAGAATCGCCGCTGCCGTCTGTGCGGCCGGCGTCGATTCGCCCATCGCGCCCCAGGCCAGAAACGCGCCGGCGGGGATGCGGATGAACGTGTGGATCGCATCCCAGATTGAATCGAGGCCGGGCACTTTGTCGGCGAGGAATTCGCCGAGCACCATGATGCCGGACGCCGTCAGCACCCACGTGTGTTCCAGCACGAGCAGTTGTTCGGGCAGATGCAGATAGCCGAAACGGCCGAGCATCCCGACGACGAACAGCGTGACATAGAGGCGTATGCCGCTTGCCCAGGCGAGACCGCCGGCGAGCGCAAGCTGCGATACGGATTCCATCGGGGTTCTCCTGGCCGCACGATCCTACGGGGCCCTCGCTGAATGACGGATCTGCGAAGGTCTTCGTCGCGTGCGTTCTGATCATGAGTCCGGTTTGGCGCTTGAGAATCGACATGATCGATCAGGGAATCGAGACGTCGGGTGGTGTTTCTGGGAGGCACGTTTCTGGTAGCTTTGCGTTGTGCGCGCGCACGAACTACGGTGATCCGCCATGCGCTGGCTCATGCTCGGCCTGACCCTCTTCGGTTTTGCACTCGCGTTCGTCACGAAAAGCCCGGCCGTGCTGGGCTTCGGAATCGTTCTCGGATTCGTCGGTCTGTTTGGCCTGATCTTCAGCATGGCCGCCGACCGTGTGTCCGCCACCGCGCGGCCGGAATCGGCGATGCTCGGTCCCGAAGATCTGGCGGCGATGCGCACACGCCGCACGGCCGCGACGCCGACGGCCGCCGGCAGGGCGTCAGGTGCGCCGGAGTCGCAGAAAACCGGCTAGTTTTGGTCGACCCCGCCGTTCGACTACCAAGGCTGCAGATCCCTGCCGACGTCGTTCGCGTGCCGTCGCACGAATTCACCTTTCCGACGGAACTTCGCGCCGCACCGCACCATGCGCCTCGACGCGCTTGTGGGCAGAATGGGAGTCGTCGCATCACGCGACGTAATGACGGGAGGTTGATGTGACTGTCGAGTCCTTGCTGGTATTTCTCATCATCGGCGCAATCGCCGGATGGCTTGCAGGCGTGATCGTGAAAGGGCACGGCTTCGGTCTCGTCGGCAACATCGTCGTCGGAATCATCGGAGCGTTCCTTGCGGGATGGCTCCTTCCGGGGCTTGGCCTTGGCCTCACCGGCATCGTCGGAAGCATCGTGTACGCGATGATCGGCGCGGTGATCCTGCTGGTCATCATCGGTTTCATCAAACGCGCCACGTAGCGCGCGTCGTTGCGACGATTTTTCATTTGCTCGAAAAAAACCGGGCCGGGAAAATCCTGGCCCTTTTTTTTCGTCAGTGCTCCGAGACCACTTATTCCGGATTCGCCTTCGCCGGCATTCGCGTTTAAAGTTTGCGGCTCGAATTCCCGCATCGGGATTTGCGCAATCTGCAGAGCCGCCTCGAAGGAGCAGAGCCATGTCCAAGCTGTATCCGGTCTCCGCCGAGTTCGCCACGAAGGCGCGCATCGACAAGGCAACCTACGACAGGCTGTACGCGGAATCGATCAGTGATCCGGACGCGTTCTGGCGTCGCGTCGGCAAGCGCCTGGACTGGATAAAGCCGTACAGTCGCATCAAGGACGTTTCGTTCGACGCGAACAATCTCTACATCCGCTGGTTCGCCGACGGCGAGCTCAACGTTTCGGCGAATTGTCTGGACCGCCATCTGGCGCGACACGGCGACAAGACCGCGATCATCTGGGAAGGCGACGACCCGGCCCATTCGCGCCGCATCAGCTATCGCGAACTGCACGCCGAAGTCTGCCGCTGCGCGAATCTTCTGACGAATCTCGGCATCGGCAAGGGCGATCGCGTTTGCATTTATCTGCCGATGATTCCTGAAGCTGCGGTTGCGATGCTCGCGTGCACGCGCATCGGCGCGGTGCATTCGGTCGTCTTCGGCGGCTTCTCGCCGGATTCGCTCGCCGGACGCATCGCCGATTCGCAATGCCGGCTCGTGATCACCGCCGACGAAGGCCTCCGCGGCGGCAAGAAGATCGCGCTTAAGACAAATGTCGATGAAGCATTGACGCGTCCCGGCACCAACAGCGTCGAGACCGTCATCGTCGTCAAGCACACGCGCGGCGCGATCGCCATGCAAGCGCCACGCGATCGCTGGTGGCACGCATTGATGGAAGGGCAGCGGACGGAATTCGCGCCGGTCGCGATGAACGCCGAAGATCCGTTGTTCATCCTCTACACGTCGGGCTCGACCGGCAAGCCGAAAGGCGTGCTGCACACGACCGGCGGTTATCTCGTCTACGTGAGTTACACGCACGAGTGCGTGTTCGACTTGCGCGACGACGACGTCTACTGGTGCACCGCCGATGTCGGCTGGGTCACCGGCCACAGCTATCTGCTGTACGGCCCGCTCGCGAACGGCTCGACCACGCTGATGTTCGAAGGCGTGCCGAACTATCCCGACACGTCGCGTTTCTGGCAGGTCGTCGACAAGCACAAGGTGACGCTCTTCTACACCGCACCAACCGCGATTCGCGCGCTGATGCGCGAAGGCGAGGCACCCGTGAAAAAGACCTCGCGCGCATCGCTGCGCCTGCTTGGGACCGTGGGCGAACCGATCAATCCGGAAGCCTGGGAGTGGTATCACCGAGTCGTCGGAGATGGACACTGTCCGATCGTCGACACCTGGTGGCAGACCGAGACCGGAGGAATCCTGATCACGCCGCTGCCCGGAGCGATCGCGCAGAAACCGGGTTCGGCAACGTTGCCATTCTTCGGCGTCAAGCCCGCGATCGTCGACGCCAATGGCAACGTGCAGCAAGGCGCCGCCGAAGGCAATCTCGTGCTCACCGATTCCTGGCCGGGTCAGATGCGCACGGTCTACGGCGATCACCAGCGTTTCATCGACACCTATTTCAAAACCTATCCCGGCAGCTATTTCACCGGCGACGGAGCGCGCCGCGACGACGACGGCTATTACTGGATCACCGGCCGGGTCGACGACGTGATCAACGTCTCCGGTCATCGCCTTGGCACGGCAGAAGTCGAAAGCGCGCTGGTGGCGCATCCGAAAGTCGCCGAAGCCGCGGTCGTCGGCTGCCATCACGACATCAAAGGGCAGGGCATCTACGCGTATGTCACGCTGAAATCCGGCGAGCAACCGAACGATGCGCTGCGCAAGGAATTGATTGCCTGGGTACGCAAGCAAATCGGCGCCATCGCGACGCCGGACCATCTGCAGTGGGCATCGGGATTGCCCAAAACGCGCTCGGGAAAAATCATGCGCCGCATCCTGCGCAAGATCGCCGAGAACCAGCCGGACCAGCTCGGCGACATTTCGACGCTGGCGGATCCGTCGGTGGTCAAGAATCTTGTCGACGAGAGACTGGTGAAGTGATCGCGTCCAAGCGCCTAACTCTTTCCCCTCTCCCGCTAGCGGGAGAGGGCTAGGGTGAGGGCGCGCTTGCGAAATCCCCCGCGCCGGCCCGCAGCCTAAATCACCGCATTCGAAAGATGCAGCATTTCAGCGCCGAACGATTCGTCAAATCCCCTTCGCCCCCGCTCCTGGCCGGCGACGACATCCACCTTTGGCTTCTCGTTCTCGACCCCGCGCTCAAGCCACGCGAAGTGACCATGGCCGCGCACTCGTTGCTAGGAAAACTGCTGGCGCAATACGCGAATCTTCCAGAGGCGCCCGAGATCGCGCGCACCGACCGCGGCAAACCGTACGCACCGGCGCTCGCCGGCATCGACTTCAACCTGAGCCACGCGCGCGATCATGTGCTGATCGCGATCGCGCGCAACCAGCCGCTCGGTGTCGATCTCGAACGCGTCGATCGGCGCATCGAGATCGTCGATCTCGCCCGCCGCTATTTCGCTCGCGCGGAAGCGGACGCATTGGAAGCGCTGCCCGAAACGGCACGCCCGGCGGCGTTCCTGCGCTTGTGGACCTGCAAGGAAGCCGTATTGAAGGCGATCGGCGAGGGGCTGAGTTTCGGCCTCGACCGAGTCGCCTTCACACTCGGCGCCGGCGGCATCCCTATCGGGCCTGTGGCGCTGGCAACCGAGGCCGGACCGCCGCACGAGTGGCGCGTCGCGCTGCTGGAACCGGCCGACGGCTTCCTCGGCGCGCTCGCCTGGCGGGGCCCGGCGCGGCATGTCCGGACCTTCCTGGCGCCGGCAGACGCCTGACGCCAAATCCCGGCCGCCGGTCGGATTCTCATGATTTTGTGAAGCCGTGCCGTGTCGGCGAAATACGGACCCGCTAGCGTGCTCCAAACTACGCCCAGACGAGGCTGCCGCAGCGCTGCGGTAACGGCCTATGTGGAAGTCGCTTCGCATCGGAGCCCTGCTCGCGCTTGCCGCGCTGGGCGCGCTCAAGCTCGCGCAGTACGCGGCCGCACAGAACCAGGTGCGGCGGCTTGCCGAATCGCTGGCGCCGTCTCTTCGTCTTGGCTATTCCGACGTCAGCGGCGCGCTCGATGGGCGCGTCACGCTGCAGGCGCCCCGCATTGAAATACTCGCCGGCCCAGCGC
>DASYJJ010000436.1:0-7678 GCA_035996605.1 Rhodanobacteraceae bacterium | reverse complement strand
GGCGTCGTCGATCTCGTCACGACGGCGCTCAGCCTGCCGGACATGGATGGCGTCGATCTCGCGCATCACGTGCGCGATTATTCTCCGCAAGCGTATATCCCGATCATCGTCGTTTCGGGCGACGTGCAGGAGCGTCTCGTTGCGCGCTCGCTTCCGCACGATGTCACCGATTATTTCGACAAGTCGCTCGGCTTCGAAGCGCTCGCCGAATTCATCCGCGGCTACGTGCACCCGGCGCAGCAGGCGAGCGGCGACGTGCTGTATGTCGAGGACAGTCGCGTGGTCGCGGTAGCGACGACACGCATGATGGAGAAATTCGGGCTCACCGTAACGCTGGTCACCAGCGTCGAGGCGGCGATCGAGCTGCTGGAAACCGCGAAGTACGAGAACCGCGCGCCCGGACCGGATCTCGTCCTGACCGATGTGAATCTCAGGGGCGAACTTTCCGGCGGCGATTTGCTCGAGCTGATCCGCGGGGGATTCGGCTATTCCAAGCGCGAACTTCCGGTGCTGGTAATGACGGGTGATGACAATCCGAACAACCAGACCGCACTGTTGCGCGCGGGCGCGAACGATCTGGTGCACAAGCCGATAGAAGAGCGCCTCCTGATCACCAAGCTCGTGTTTCAGCTGCGCGTGGCGCGCAAGCTGCGCGAGCATGCGCGCGCCTGAGCGGAGCGCGAGTGGCGGAGGATCGGCTCAAGCTCGAACCTTCGTGGAAAGAACAGGTAGGCCAATGGTTCGAGCGCCCGGAGATGAAGGCGCTCGGCGAATTCCTGCGCGAGGAAAAGCGCAAAGGAAAAACCATCTATCCGGCCGGCGCGAACATCTTCGCAGCGTTGAATGCGACGCCGTTCGACAAGGTCAAGGTCGTGATCCTCGGACAGGATCCGTATCACGGACCGAATCAGGCGCACGGTCTTTGCTTTTCGGTGATGCCGGGCGTGCCGCCGCCGCCGTCGCTGGAGAATATCTTCGCCGAGATGCAGCGCGATCTCGGCATCGCGCGGCCCGATCACGGGTGTCTGATCTCATGGGCGCGGCAGGGCGTGCTGCTGCTGAATGCGGTTCTCACCGTCGAGCAGGGTCTGGCCGGATCGCATCAGGGCAAGGGCTGGGAAGGCTTCACAGACGCCTGCGTCGATGCACTCAATCGCGGCCGTGAGGGACTCGTGTTCATGCTCTGGGGAAGCTATGCCCAGGCGAAGGGAAAGCTCATCGATCGGCAGCGCCATCTGGTTCTGAAGGCACCGCATCCTTCGCCGCTGTCCGCCTATCGCGGATTCATGGGCTCGGGCCACTTTTCCCGGGCCAACGAGTACCTCGAAAAGCACGGGCAGAAGCCCGTCGATTGGCGGCTTCCTCAAGCAAGCGAGCTCGTCCTCGACTGATCCGCGCAAGCTGGCTCCAACTCGGCCGGTCTACAGGATCGGTACAGGTACAGACTCTTCAAGCCCTTGATTTTGTTCGCTACGGGTCGCCAAAGAAACGATCTGTCGCCATAGCGCTTGCCCCTTGAAACCTTCCTTTTCGGGCATTGGAAGAGTACTATACTCGCCAGTTCAATTATGTTCCGGCCAAGGGACTGGTGAAGGGAACTCTTGGAGCATTTAGCACTCCCATAGGACGAGTGCTAGCATGCTCCCGAAGTAGGAGATTCACCGAAATGACGAATGCTTTGATCGCCAGCAACCTTCCGATCCCGAGTGCGATCGGAAGCCTTGAGGCTTATGTGAGTGCGGTTCACCGCATTCCAATGCTGACCCAGGCCGAAGAGCAGGCTCTGGCGCGCCGGTTTGTCGATCAGGACGATCTCGACGCGGCCAAGCAGATGGTGCTTTCGCACCTGCGCTTTGTCGTGCACGTGGCGCGCGGCTATTCCGGCTATGGCCTGCAGGTCGGCGATCTGATTCAAGAAGGAAACATTGGCCTGATGAAGGCCGTCAAGCGTTTCGACCCGAACCAGGGCGTGCGCTTGGTGTCGTTCGCGGTGCACTGGATACGCGCGGAAATGCACGAGTTCATCCTGCGCAACTGGCGCATCGTCAAGGTCGCGACGACCAAGGCGCAACGCAAGCTGTTCTTCAATCTGCGCAAGTCGAAGAAGCGTTTGGGCTGGATGAATGCCGAAGAAGTGAACACGGTCGCCAAGGAACTCGGCGTGCCGGCCGCGACGGTGCTCGAAATGGAAGCGCGCCTCAATGGACGTGACGTCGCGTTTGATTCGCCGGTCGATGCCGACGACGACGAGAAACCCGCACCCGCGGCATTCTTGATCGACCATTCGGCCGATCCGTATTCCGCGGTGGAAGCGGAATCGGAAGAAGAGTCGAGCCTCGACACGCTGCACCGCGGCCTCGTCAGACTCGATGACCGCTCGCGCGACATCATCCAGCGCCGCTGGCTGAGAGATGGCGAGAAGGCAACCTTGCAGGAACTCGCCGACGAGTACGGCGTTTCCGCCGAGCGCATCCGCCAGATCGAGGCGAATGCGATGAAGAAGATGCGCGGGTTGTTTGTCGTCGCCTGATTGCGATTGGTTTGTTGTGCTGGACGGCCCCTTTTGGGGCCGTCTTTGTTTTAGGGGGTTCGTTGGTCTGGGTTTGTGCGCGCGGTTTGTCACGCTTGTTGTTTTGATCGGGTTTCTTCGCGAAGCCCGGCCAAAGAAGAAGCAAATGGATCCCGGCTTTCGCGGGGACGACGAAGTGGAAATAAAACGAAGGAACCGGATCCCGGCCTTCGCCGGGATGACGAAGGAATCAAGCCGACGAATCAGGGCGAAAACAACAACACACCCTCACCGATACCCCGCCGCCTGCAACTCAAACAACTCCGCATACCGCTTGCCTGAAGCGAGCAGTTCCGCATGCGTGCCGACTTCCTCGATGCGCCCGCCTTCGAGCACAAGAATCCGGTCCGCCATCCGCACGGTCGAAAACCGGTGCGAGATCAGCACAGCCGTCTTGCCCGCACTCAATTCCTTGAAGCGTTGAAACACCTCGAATTCCGAGCGCGCATCGAGTGCCGCGGTTGGCTCGTCGAGGATCAAGACTTCCGCGTCGCGCATGTACGCGCGCGCGATCGCAATCTTTTGCCACTCACCGCCGGAGAGATCCACGCCGTCGCGAAAGCGCTTGCTCATCGCCTGGTCGTAGCCGTGCGGCAAACGGCGGATCACCGGATCGGCGAGACTTTCCTCCGCCGCGTGCTCGATGCGCGGACGATCCTCGCGTTCTTCGATGCGGCCGACCGCGATGTTCTCGGCGGCCGTGAATGCATAGCGCACGAAGTCCTGGAAAATCACGCCGATGTGCGCACGCAGCTGGCCGAGATCGTATTCGCGAAGGTCATGGCCATCGAGCAAGATGCGGCCTTCGTCCGGGTCGTAGAGGCGCGCGAGGAGTTTCACCAGCGTCGTCTTGCCGGCGCCGTTTTCGCCGACCAATGCCAGCACTTCGCCGGCGTTGAGCGTGAACGAAAGCTCGCGTACGGCCCAATACTCGGCGCCCGGATAGCGGAAGCCGACGTTCTCGAAAACGAAACCCTCGCGGATCGGTCGCGGAACCGCCCGCGCATCCGGCGGCGAGCGGATTTCCGGTTCGATTTCAAAAAAGGAATAGAGATCGTCGAGGTAAAGCGCCTGGCCGGCGAGTTGCGAAAAACCGATGAGCAGATTCTCCAGCAGATTGCGCAAGCGCCGGAACGATCCGGACAGGAACGTGAGATCGCCGATACTGAATTCGCCGCGCACGGTGCGCCATGCGATGAGCGCGTAGGCGACGTAGTAACCGATCGTGCCGAGCGCCGCGAAAACGCTGCCCCATCCGGCGCGACGGCGTGCGAGCTCGCGGTTCTCCTCATAGAAACGCTCGGCGAGCGCGCGATAACGCTCGATGAGGAAATCGCCAAGACCGAATATTTTTACTTCCTTCGCGGTTTCGACGCTCGCGCCGACAAGGCGCACATAGTCGAGAATGCGACGTTCCGGCGTGTACGCGTAGTTGAGCGAATAACTCTGCGCGTTGAAATGCGCTTCGCCAAGGAACGCGGGCACGAGCGCGATCACCAGCAGCGCGATCAGCCACGGCGCGAACGCGACGAGACCAAACGCAAAACTCGCCACCGTCACCGCATCCTGCGCCTGGCCGAACAGCTGGCTCATCAACGCGCTTCGCCCGACCGTCTGGCGACGCGCGCGATCGAGCCGATCCTGCATTTCGCTGTCTTCGAAGTCTTCAAGATCGAGCGTCGCCGCATGCTGCATCAGGCGGATGCTCGTCACGTTGGTGTATTTCTCGGAAAGGAGTGCGTCGACCAGCGAAACGATGCGCCCCAGCACATCCGAAAGCACCGCAAGACCGAATTCGCTGGCGAGCCAAAGACCGAGCCGATTGAGCTGACCGCTCTCGATCGCCGCGCCGATCGAATCGAAGGTGACGCCGGCGCGCACCAGCCCGACCACCTCGTCGATGATGAGTTTTCCGACGAAGAGCGTCGCGACCGGAAGCACCGCGCGCACGCTGCGCAAAACGATATCCGTGATCAGCAGCGGCGGACTCGACGCCCAAAGTTCGCGCATGAACGGCGGCAGGTTGCGCAGCGCGACGAAGCGCTCGCGAAGATTCTTCGGCGCCGTACGCGCGGGCGGTGGATCGCGTGGGCCGCTTCCTCCGGGCGGCGGCGCGGCATGTGTCGCGCGTCCGCCCATGCTGTACTGCCTTGGCACCTGTTTCTCCGTTGCGACGCTGAGTTGAGAATCGCACAGTAACAACGATTCGCGCGAATAGCGCTTACGCGCCGGGGCGCAGACTTCATTTCAATAGAGATCGACCGGGTCGACGTCGATCGACCAGCGCAGCGTTTTCGCTTCCGGCATGCCGCGCAGACGTTCGATCCATCCGCCGAGAAATTCCTGCAAGGTCGATCGCTCCGCCGCCTCGATTAATAGTTGTGCGCGCTGCACACCGGCGCGGAGCGGCATCGGCGCTGGCATCGGCCCGTGGATCGAAACGTTCGCGTCGCCAATCGCCGCCGCTGCGGCGGCAAGGAATCCATCCAGACGCGCAAGCTGCTTCGCTTCGGCGCGCAGCAGAGCGAAATGCGTGAACGGCGGCAAGTTCGCTGCGCGGCGCTCGTCGAGAAGCTTTGCCGACAGCGCTCGGTAGCCGCCGTTGAGCAGCACGCCGAGGAGCGGATGTTCGGGATCGTGCGTCTGCAAGATCACGTTGCCCGGGCGCTCCGCGCGACCGGCACGCCCTGCGACCTGCACGATGAGTTGTCCCAGCCGCTCGGCCGCGCGGAAGTCGAGGCTGTGCAGGCCTTCGTCGACACCGACCACGACGACCAGCGTCAGGTGCGGCAGATCGTGGCCTTTGGCGAGCATCTGCGTGCCGACCAAAATGCGTGCGCCGGCAGACGGCAAATTGTCGAACAACGCATCGCGCGCGTGCCGGCCGCGGGTGGTGTCGCGATCGACACGCACGATCGGCGTGTCGGGAAAGTGCGCGTGCAGCGTTTCCTCGAGCCGCTCGGTGCCTTGTCCGATCGGATGGATCGCGAGTCCACCGCACATCGGACATGCGCGCGGGATCGCCTCGCTGAAACCGCAGTGATGACAGCGCAGGCGCCGTGTCGCCTGATGCATCGTCAGCGCGCGCTCGCAATTAGGACACTGCGCGCTCCAGCCGCAGTCGTGGCACATCAGCACGGGCGCGTAGCCGCGGCGGTTCTTGAAGATCAGCGCCTGCTCGTCGCGCGCGATGCAGGTCGCGATCGCATTCAGCGTCGAAGGGGCAAGACCGTGCTGCAACGGTTGGCGGCGCAGGTCGACGACAGTCAGCGACGGCGGCCGCGCATTTCCGGCCCGGTGCGCGAGCCGCAACGATCGGTAGCGGCCGGCGGCAACGTTGGCGAGCGTTTCGAGCGAGGGTGTCGCAGAGCCGAGCACGACCGGCACGTCGAGCGCCTTCGCCCGCAGCACCGCCAGATCGCGCGCGTGATAACGGAATCCATCCTGCTGCTTGTACGAGGCATCGTGTTCCTCGTCGACGATCACGATGCCGGCGCGCGGCAGCGGCACGAAGATCGCCGAGCGCGTGCCGAGAACGACTGTTGCTTCGCCGCTCGCGGCTGCGAGCCACGCGCGTGCACGTTCGCTTTCGCCGAGTCCCGAGTGCAGCGCGGCGACTTCGACGCCGAGCTCGTCGCGGAAACGTCGCAACGCCTGCGGCGTCAGCGCGATCTCGGGCAACAGGACCAGCGCCTGCCTGCCTTGAGCGAGACAGGCCGCGATCGCGGCGAGATAAACATCGGTCTTGCCGCTGCCGGTCACGCCGTCGAGTAGGAACGGCGCGAAGCCGCGCGCGCCGACGATCGCATCGGCTGCCGCTCGCTGTTCATCGTTGAGGGCCGATCCGGCGCGCGCCTCGCGCGTCCGCACCGGCTGCGCGATGCGCCGGATCCATCCTCGCGCGGTCGCCGTGCGCGCCGCGCCACGCCAGCCCGGCAGCGCAGCGTCGAGATCCTCGAAAGACACCGCCGCCGGCGCGAGGAGATCCAGAAGCGCACCGATGCGCGTGCCAGTGCGGCGTTTTGGATCCGCGCGGGCGATAACGCCTTCTTCGGTGAGCTCGAGCGCGCTCGCCACCGCCGCCGGGAGCGGGCGCGCCGAACGCAACGCGGCGGGGATCGCGGTGTGCAGCACTTCGCCGAGCGGGTGCTGGTAGTAGCGCGCCGCCCACTGCAAGGTCGCCATCAATTCCGCGTCGATCAACGCAGAGGCATCCAGCACGCGGCTTGCGGTCTTCAACCGATCGGGCGGCAGATCCGAAGCGTCGGCGAGTTCGACGACCACGCCGACGCTCTCGCGCCGACCGAACGGCACGAGCACGCGACAACCGGGCAACGCCGAGGCGTCGTCGGGTGCGCGATAGTCGAACAGCACATCGAGCGGGACGGGCAGGGCGACGCGGAGTATGGGTTTCATCGAATGCGAAGCGGCGCGAAGGCGCAGAGGCAGTGTAGCGTCCGCGCTGGCAGCGACGGCAGCGCTGAGGTCCGGCGACGGCACCCAGCGCGTCGTATTTTTCGGTTCGAGATCAAGGCGCGGCGGCGTGTCGCGATCGATCACCTTCCAGCGAGTGGAGCTTGCGCGTGGTTTCTCAAGAAACTGTCAGAAAGATTCATTAAGCGACTGCCGGCATGAGGTTTTTTCTTTTATCCACAAGAGTTGTGGATAAGTCTGTGGATCATCGTGCCAAATGGCTGTCGCAAGGCGCACCGTTGCACGCGGAGCCTTTCGTTGGCGAATCTTTAATCAATCTGTAATAGAGCTTTCGAATCAGCGAGTTACAGCTGACACATCCTTGTTTTGTGGCGTTTCGGTGCGGCGAGCACAGCGCGCCTCGATAATTGCCCTGGCCTGTGCACAACAGGCTTGACAAGCACCCGTTCGCTTGAGCACGGTCGAGCTGCGTCAACCGTAGGCGCGATCACGCGTTTTAGCCTTCGAATGACCCAACAAACGCAACGATGGCCGCGCAAATCTGCCTGATGACCGCGTTCGACAACGGTCGCGCAAACATGCAAGCGAACGACGGGGCGCGTCCGCTGGAGGAATTCATGCGCGGCGTGGAACGTCGCGCCTTGCGCATGGCCGAATTCGCGACCGGCAGCCGCG
>DASYJJ010000435.1:0-5533 GCA_035996605.1 Rhodanobacteraceae bacterium | reverse complement strand
GTTCGCCAGACCATTGCGAGATTGCTCGTTGGGCATGGTGTCGACGTGGTCGAAGCAGGAGACGGGGCAGAGGCCATTTGGCTATGTCAGGTCTTTCATCCTGATGTCGTATTGCTCGATTTGGGCCTGCCCCAGATGGATGGGTTCGAAACAGCTCGACGCCTCCGCGAAACGCCGGCCGGAAAAATGCTTCGTATCGTCGCGCTCACAGCGTTCGGCGACGATGAACATCAACAAATGGCGAAGCAAGCTGGATTCGACGAATTTCTCGGCAAGCCCGCTTCGGTGAACACCATTGTCAGCACGCTGCAGCTCTGCCACCAGAAGTTCAGTTTCGCGCCGCCACGGCTGACGCGGACGAGAGAGTCAGCTACCTGACTCTCAGCTATCAGCTGGACACGGTCCCGCTTGCTGCGCACGGATCTCCTTTGCCATCTTTGATCCGATGGATGCGCGTCGACTCAGGATCGTCTATGCAGATGACGATGCCCTCATGAGGCAGGGGGTTTCGCGGTTGCTTGCGGCCGAACGCATAGCCGTTCGCGCGTGCGCCAGTGGCGCTGAAGCGATTGAGCTGTGTCAGCAGAGCACCCCGGATGTTGTTCTCATTGATATCCACATGCCGGGAATAGATGGAGTCGAAACGGCGCGGAGACTGCGGAGCGACCCTCTCACCTGGGCGCTGCGACTGGTTGCGCTGACTGGCCGCGGGACCTGGGATCTGCGAAAGAAGGCGATGGATGCAGGCTTCGACGAATTTCTCAGCAAGCCCATTCCGGCCGATGTGCTGCTTCGCGCTCTGCGCGGATAAAATCGTCGTCAATCCTGGCCCGAACGCAGGTAAATCAATTTAGGAGAACAAGAATGGTCAGCAAGAACACGATTTGTCTCTGGTACGACGGCGCCGCATTGGATGCAGCGAAGTTCTACGCCGAGACGTTCCCGGACAGCACGGTGGGAGCTGTCCATCGCGCGCCTGGCGACTATCCCTCGGGCAAGCAGGGCGATGTCTTGACGGTCGAGTTCACGGTGATGGGCATTCCTTGTCTGGGCTTGAACGGGGGGCCTCAGTTCAAGCACAACGAGTCTTTCTCATTCCAGGTTGCAACCGACAACCAGGAAGAGACGGACCGCTTGTGGAACGCAATTGTCCGCAACGACGGGCAGGAAAGCGCATGCGGCTGGTGCAAGGACAAGTGGGGGTTGTCGTGGCAGATCACGCCACGCGCCCTGACGGCCGCGATCACGGATCCCGATCGAGCGGCGGCCAAGCGCTCGTTCGAAGCCATGATGGAGATGGGAAAAATCGACATCGCTGCTATCGAAGCAGCTCGGCGCGGCTGACGCTCGCGGGGACGAGCCTTGTCGCCGCGACACTGAATTTGGATCTGACGCCTGCAATCCAAACGCACATCACTCCGCACTCGTGCGGAGGATTTTCCGGCGCTTCATTTCCCACACTTCATGTGTCTGCGGCTTGACATAGAGCGCGACGATTTCGGGATGACGCTCGCGTAGCGCCGCCTCGACACGCTCGACGTACTGCTCGATCTCCGGCGTCGTCAGGCTGTCCCTGAACTCGGTGCTGAGGCCCGCGAAGACATGATTCGGGCCGAGTTGCACGGTAACGACGCCGTTTGCGTGAACGATGCACTCTTCCTTTCCGGCGATCTCGAGGATCGATTGTTGCAATTCGGGACGCGCGGGCTCACCGATCAGCAGGGCCTTGGTCTCGCGCGCGAGCAGGAATGATGTCGCGCAGAGCAGCAGCGCGATAACGATCGAAGCGCCCGCATCGAATTCCGGCCGGCCCGTGCGATCGGCCAGCACGGTGCCGGCGAGCGCAGCCAGGAGACCGAGCAATGCCGCGCTGTCTTCCAGCAGCACGGTGAACACGCTCGGATCCTTGCTTGCGCGGAACGCTTCGTAGTAGCCGAGCGCACCTTTGGCGCTGCGAACGCGTCGGAGTGCCGCCCACCAGGAGATTCCCTCGAACAAGAAAGAAATAGCGATCACGACGTAGATCGCCGTCATGTGCGTCAGCGCGTGCGGATTCCCCAGACGGCTCACGCCCTGATAGAACGAGACGCTCGCGCCGACGACGAGGATCAGCAGCGCGACGATGAAGGTCCAGAAATAGGCTTCGCGGCCATGCCCGAACGGATGGCGCGCGTCGGGCGGCGCGTTGGCGCGACGCAGGCCATAGAGCAGGAGGAGCTCGTTGGTCGTGTCGGCGAGTGAATGCACACCCTCGCTCGCCATCGCCGCGCTGCCAGTGAGTGCCGCCGCGACGAACTTGCTGACGGTGATGCAGAGATTGCCGATGAGCGCGATGACGACGACAGCGGTGTTGTCGGATCGGGCCATGTCGTGCACTCCTTCCGGAGAATCGCAGCGTGCGGACGCGAACACATTCAGCGTCGAAGAACGCCGAAAGATCCGCAATGTTACTTCACGTGGCGGGTGTCGGCCGCTGGTTCGCCGACACCAGACACTCTGAAGCAGGCACAGTACGTCGATGTGGCTGCCGCGTGAGGTTGCAAAGCCTAGCGACTCGGCTTTTGCGGCTTACGTTTCGCATGAGCCCGGACGACTTCGCCGCTTGGCGATGCGCGTTTCCTCGCCACCGGTGTGCGGGCGGCGTCAAGCACGATCCATGTCGGCGCATGATCGCTGGCGCCTGGGCGACCGCGTACCCACTTGTCCACGCCGGCCGCTGACAATCGCTTGCGCAGCGGCGCGTTGAGCAGCAGATGGTCGATGCGCAGACCTGAATTGCGTTGCCAGTGCTGCCGGAAATAATCCCAGAACGTATAGATGCGCTCATCGACATGCAGCGCGCGGATCGCGTCGGTCCAGCCCTGCTCGAGCAGACGTCGATAGCACTCCCGGCTTTCCGGTTGCAGCAGCGCGTCCTTCAGCCACGATTTCGGATTGTAGATATCGAAATCCGTCGGTACGACGTTGTAGTCGCCGGCCAGGATGACCGGGTGTCCGCTCGCGCACAGAAGCGCCGCGTGACGGATCAGGCGTTCGAACCACGCCAGCTTGTACTCGAACTTCGGTCCGGGCTGAGGGTTGCCGTTCGGAAGATAAAGACATGCAACGAGAAGCCCATCGACCGCAGCCTCGATATAACGGCCTTGTTCATCCTTCGGATCACCCGGCAGGCTGCGTCGCACTTCGACGGGATCGATTCCTTTGGCGAGGATCGCAACGCCGTTCCACGACTTCTGGCCGACCCACACGGCGCCATATCCCGCGCCCTGTATTTCCTGTGCGGGAAAACCATGGTCGGCGCTCTTCAGTTCCTGCAGGCAGACGATGTCGGGCGATTCGCGCTCGAGCCACTCGAGCAGGCGCGGCAAGCGCCCGCGAATCCCGTTGACGTTGTAGGTCGCTATCTTGAGCTTTGCCATCACTGATTTCGCAGCGCGACGATTGGAGACCGTAAAGTACACCAGCGTGATCCGGCTCGTGCCAAGCGACCACAACAGATTCATCCGTCTGCATGCGCCGGCGCTCACACTTCGATGAACGATCATCGTCGGATAGCGGAACGGTAGACGATATGGAATGACTTGGCCGATCCTGCGACCGATGATCTCCGTTTCGGCCGAAGACGACGAAACGAGAGGACGATCGAGAATGAAGCTGACAACGGCATCGCGGACAATTCCCTTTTTTCTGATCCTGGCGACAGCGGCCTCGGCCGCGAATCCGGCAGATGCCGGAGTGGCCAACACGAGTTCGCTTCCGGCGCGGATGCCCGAGGCGTTGCGTCCAGTCGTTCACGAAACGATCGCGCGAGACGGCGGCAGCCTCGCGCCTCTGGGCTGGCTCGAGCAGGAGGTTACGGCCGCGGAAGCCGCGCCCGGTTCCGACTTCGGCATTTCGGTCGCGCTCCAGGGCTCGACCGCATTGATTGGCGCATCCTACGACAACTCGGGGCAGGGCGCCGCGTATGTATTCACCGAAGTGAATGGCGTCTGGACGGAGGCGCAGAAGCTCACCGCAGACGACGGCGCACCGAACGACTGGTTCGGAGAATCCGTCGCGCTCGATGGCGATGCTGCTCTGATTGGCGGCAGCCAGTACCTCAACTTCGGCAACGGCGTCGCGTATGTGTTCACGCGATCCAACGGAACGTGGAGCCAAGCGCAGAAGGTGACCGCCAGCGACGGCGTCGGCCGCGATCAGTTCGGCATCTCGGTCGCGCTCCGTGGTTCGACGGCGCTGATCGGCGCGTACGGCGTCAATTTCTATCGCGGCGCCGCGTACGTCTTCAACGAAACGGGCGGCATCTGGACAGAGGCTCAGAAGCTCACCGCGAGCGACGCATCGATGAACGCGGACTTCGGCGTCGCGGTCGCCTTGAACGAAACGACGGCACTCCTCGGCGCGTACGGCGACAACATGTATCAGGGCTCGGTCTACGTGTTCACGAACGCAGCCAGCACCTGGAGTCAGACGCAGAAGCTCACCGCCAGCGACGGCGCCGCCAACGATCACCTCGGCATCTCTGTTGCGTTCGACGGCGATACGGCCTTCGCCGGCGCGGAGGGAGCGACGGTCGGTGACAACTCGCATCAAGGCGCCGCGTACGTATTCACCGCGACCGGCGGCACCTGGAGCCAGGCGCAAAAGCTCGTTTCGAGCGACGGCGCGGCCTTCGATTATTTTGGCCGCTCCGTCGCGGTCGAAGGAACCAACGCAATGATCGGCGCGTACGGTCCCAACGCGCAGCAGGGCGCCGCGTATTTTTTCACGAGCTCCAACGGCAGTTGGAGCCAGACGCAGGAGCTGCTCGCGAGCGATGGCGCGCAGGGTGACATGTATGGCATCTGGGTCGCGCTGTCCGGACCGAGCGTGCTGGTCGGCGCCGACGGTGTCGCTTCCTACCAAGGCGCCGCGTATTTCTATGCATTGCCGGCGGACGACACGATCTTCGCGAACGGCTTCGATCCCTGATCGGAGCGGTCGATCTTGCTCGACATAGGAAGCGTACGCGCTCTGCGATGGAGGGCGTGCAACGCAGGTTGATCGACGTCAGGTCACTCTTGCGACGCGCGGCCCGCAGACGAATCAGTGTCCGCGCAACACCGCTTGCGTCGCAGCACCCGCCTCGATCGTGCGCGGATCTGCCCGGCCGAGGAATTGCTCACGGATCGCGACGGCTTCGGAAAGCAACTGCCGGCTTTCGTTGCGCGCGTCCGCGCGTGCCGCCAACAGTTTGCCGAGTTCCAGTCGCGTGGTCGCTGCCCAGGGAAGGCGTGCGTTCGGGATGTAGCCAAACGAGGCGAGGGCTGCGCGCAATTCCTGCTCGGCACCGGCGCCGTCACCGCTGTCACGCAAAGCGAGTCCAAGATAGTGGTGTGCCAGTGCGGCGTAGCGGCTCTTTTCGCCGGCGTCCTGTTGCGCACGAAGCAGCGCCTGGCGATCCAGGCTTACGGCGCCGGCAGCGTCGTTTTGTCGCCGCCGTGCCTCGCCCAGCCAGTACCAGATCGAAGCATCGTCCGTGGCGCCGCGTTTT
>DASYJJ010000434.1:0-2902 GCA_035996605.1 Rhodanobacteraceae bacterium | reverse complement strand
GTGCGAGCGCATCACGGCGGCATAGAATTTCGAGCGGGCGACGCCGCCGTCGCGATCGATCTGCATGTCGCAGACCATGCAGAGTCGCTGGACTTTCGGGTTCAGCGAGCAGATGCCGTTCGACAACGTCTCCGGCAGCATCGGCACGACAAAGCCCGGAAAATAAACCGACGTCGCGCGGTCGTACGCTTCGGCGTCGAGCGCACTTCCGGGCCGGACATAATGCGACACGTCGGCAATCGCGACGACGAGACGGAATCCGTTCGCATTCGGCTCGGCGTAAACGGCATCGTCGAAATCGCGAGCATCGGCGCCGTCGATCGTGACCAGCGGAACATCGCGAAGATCGACGCGCCCGGCGATTTCGTCCGGCAGTACTTCCGGCGAGACATCGGCCGCTTCGCGCAAGGTTGCCGCCGGCCATTCGTTCGGCAGGCCGTGACTTGCAATCGCCATCTCGACCACGAGCGATGGCGTCAACCGTTCGCCGAGCACGGCGAGTATCCGGCCCACCGGTCCGCGCTGAGCGGTCGGCTGATCGGTGATCTCGACGACGACGATCTGTCCGGAGCGCGCACCGCGATCCTTGCCCGGCGTGATCAATACATCCTGGTGCAGCCGGCGATCATCCGGCGTGACCAGCACGACTCCGTTCTGCTCGACCACGCGACCGACCAGCCGAGGCGAGCGCCGTTCGAGCACTTCGACGATCGCGCCTTGCCGGCGCCCACGCCGATCGACGCCGACAACGCTCGCGAGCACGCGATCTCCGTGCAGCACCTTGCGCATTTCGGCAGGCGAAAGATAGAGATCATCGCCGCCCGCGTCCGGACGCATGAAGCCATAGCCTTCCGCGTTCGCGAGCACCGCGCCCGGCATCAGATCGAGCTTGCTGGCGACACCGTAACCGCCGCGCCGGTTCTGGATCAGCTGACCGTCGCGCAACATCGCTGCCAGCCGCTTGTTCAGCGCATCGAAATCGGGCGCGGCGGAAAGGCCGAGTTCCTCGGCGATCATCTCGGCCTTCATCAACTGGCCGTTGCGCTCGAGGAACGCGAGCAGCGCTTCGCGGCTCGGGATCGGCCGCTCGTACCGGCGCGCCTCGCGATCGGCGTGCGGATCGCTGACGCGCGGCTCTGGTTTCGACAACGAAGTGCGAGGCGCGGACGGCGCCCTCGATGAGGCCGGCTTCGACGGTTGCGATTTCGCCGATCCAGATTTCGACGTCGCCGGGGTGTCCGGAAACCAGCCCGGCAAGGCGGCCTTCGGTCCCGACTTCGGCGGTCCCGCGCGCCGCCCGGGACCACGCTTGCGTTGCCCGCTGTCGTCGCGCGATTTGTTGGTTTTCCTGCGTTTCACGGCATGCTTCCACGGAGGTCCGTGCCAGCGTCGCCGAGCGCTCCGGCGATTGCAAGTCGTTGCGTTGACAAGGCCCGCCGGCGGCCAGTATCGTTCGCGGCCCGCAGGATGCCCCACAGCGTCCGCACCTGCCCAGGTGGCGGAATTGGTAGACGCACTAGTTTCAGGTACTAGCGGGTAAAACCGTGGAGGTTCGAGTCCTCTCCTGGGCACCATCGCACTGTCGACCGTCGTCAATCCCTGTAATAGCACCCACAAGAAAACCCGCAGATCGCGGGTTTTTTTTCGTTTGGCCGTCCATATATGTCCAATGGCATTCAACCCTATCAGGTTCAACCGCCGGGTAACTTTAAGGGTAACTTTCGCGAACCCAACTCGATGTCCAAGCTTACCGACCTGAAAGTCAAAGCTGCGCAACCGCGCGAGAAGCCGTACAAGCTTGCTGATGGAGGCGGCCTCTGCCTAACCGTCATGCCGGACGGGGCGAGGTATTGGCGTCTCAGATACGACTTCGCGGGGAAAGAGCGGATGCTGTCTGTAGGCGTCTATCCGATCGTGTCATTAAAAGAAGCTAGAGAGCGAGCACAAGAGCTCAAAGGAGTGCTCGCGCAAGGCATCGATCCGTCCGAGCGCCGAAGAGAACAGAAGCTCTCTCGCCAAATCTGCGCGGAGCGCACATTCGGCGCTGCGGCGAACGCGTGGTACGACTTCACTCAGTCTCGCTGGCGGCCTGCGACGGCGAACAAGGTGCGCGCTTATCTCGACAAAGACGTTCTACCGACACTCGCGTCGCGCAGGATTCGGTCCGTCACACCTATGGAACTAGTCGCCGTCGTCGAAGCGATCGAAAAGCGAAGCGCATTCAACGTTGCGAAGAAGACCCGGCAGTGGCTCAACCAGATTTTTCGCTTCGCCGTCGCCAGAGGCCTCACAGATAACAATCCAGCTCAAAATCTGTTCGCAGTAGCTGCGCCCGCGCCCGAGTCTAAGCGGATGGCCCACCTCACGTTGGATGAACTTCCTGACTTTCTGCGAGCGCTAGACAATTACAGCGGGTCGGCGCTGACCAAGGCCGCGATCGAGATAGCACTTCTAACGGCTAATCGTCCCGGTGTCATTCGTACGTTGCGATGGGACGAGCTCGATCTCGAGAGTGGAATCTGGAAAATTGCAAGGGGTCGCCTTGAAATGAAGCGCGGTTATGCGCACACGACTCCGCTCCCCAATCAAGCGGTCGCGATCCTGCGTGACGTTCATCGATCTACTGGCACTTTTCGATATGTGTTTGCAGGAAGGAATGATCCTGGCAAACCGATGAGTGATACCGCACTCTCTTCTGCGATTCGTCGCATGGGGTTTGACGGCAGGCAAACCGTTCACGGCTTTCGCCATCTGATCAGCACTGCTCTTAATGATCGTGGCTACCGCTCAGACTGGATCGAGCGACAGCTCGCGCATGGTGATCCTGATCGAATCCGGGGCACGTACAACGAAGCCCAGTACCTGGACCCACGTCGCGATATGATGCAGGACTGGGCAGACG